>JAFZNQ010000004.1 GCA_017552965.1 Abditibacteriota bacterium
CTCCAGGGTCTGGGGCACCTCGCCCGGCTTGTAGCCGTTAGCTTCCAATATCTCCGGGTGATAGAATATGCCCAGGAGGCCCATGGAGGTGGGTATGGCGTAGAGCTCGCCCTTGTAGCGGGCTATCTTGTTGGTGATGGGAAAGGCGTTCTTCTCAAAGAACTCCTTGTCTTCCTTGCTCATGACCTCTTCCATGGGGGTCAGGAGGCCGCTGTCCGCCCACTGGGGTATGACAGCCTCCCACTGGACCATGATGTCCGGGGGATTGCCGCCCGCCACGCTCATGAGCAGCTTTTGGTTGGCGCTGCTGGGCAGCGAGAGGGGCACCACCTCATATTTGTCCTGATAGGCGTTGAAGTATTCGCATATCATCTCCGCCTGCTTGGCGTAATCGCCGGTCCACTGATGCCAGAAATAGACTGTCTCCCTCTCGGGCATCTTGGCCAGCTTGGGGGCGGGGATGCACATAATGGCTATGACCGCCAGCGCCAGCAAACCGCCGAGTACGGCCTTTACCTTGTCCTTGCGGCTCATTTCGTTCCAATCCATCAGCTCTTACCTCCCGTAGTGGCGATGCCCTGCACAAAGGTCTTCTGGGCCAGGAAGAAGATGACTATGATGGGCAGGGTAAACACGCAGCTGGCTGCCATGAGCTCGGCCCATCTGCCTCCGTAGGAGGACATGAACTGCTGCAGGCCGTAGGCTATGGTGTATTTCATAGGGTTGTTGATATACAGTAGGGGCCCGAAGAAATCGTTCCAGGACCCTATGAACTGAAACAGGGCCACCGTAGCCAGGGCGGGCTTGGCCAGGGGAAGTATCACCCGGCTGAATATGGTCCACTCAGAGGCGCCGTCCAGGCGGGCGGCCTCGGACAGCTCTTCGGGGATGGTCATAAAGAACTGCCTCAGCAGGAATATGAAAAAGGCTCCGCCGAAAAAGCTGGGCACTATGATGGGCAAAAAGGTGTCGTACCAGCCCAGATTTTTGAATATGACGAACACCGGTATCATGGTCACCTGCCCCGGCAGGGCCATGGTGGCCAGCATGGTGTAAAACAGGGCGTCCCTGCCGGCAAATTTCATGCGGGCAAAGCCGTAGGCCACCATGCTGCTGCTGAGCACCGCGCCTATGACGCAGAAAAAGCAGATGACGATGGTGTTCTTGATATACTGCAAAAAGGGCACGCTCTTCATGGACTGGGGATAATTATCCCACACCACCGGGTCGGGCACCAGATCCGAGACCCTGAAGCCTCTCTCTGCCTGGGCGGGGTCAAATATCTGGTCATCGCCCTTCAGGGAGGTGGACACCATATACACAAAGGGCATCATGAAGGGCAGGCAGAATACTATGAGAAATATGTACAGCAGCGCTTTTTGGAGCGGCGTTTTTTTGTTGATGATATCCATTTACTGACCTCCGTAATGCACCCAGGACTTCTGGAATTTGAACAGGAGGGCCGTGATGGCCACTATGATGATAAACAGTATCCAGGCCATGGCGGAAGCGTAGCCCATATCCAGATAGCGCCAGGCTCTGTTGAAGAGATACAGCGAATAGAACATGGTGCTGTCCTCGGGTCCGCCCTTGGTCATGATGAAGGCCTGGGTAAAATACTGGAAGGAGCCTATGACGCCCATGATCAGATTGAAGAATATCACGGGGCTGATGAGGGGCAGGGTGATGTGCCTGATCCTCTGCCACCAGTTGGCGCCGTCTATCACCGAGGCTTCGTACAGCTCGCCCGGCACGTCCTTCAGGCCGGCCAGATAGATGATCATGCTGCCGCCCACGCCCCACATGCCCATGAATATGAGGGAGCCGAAGGCGTAGCGGCTGTCGCCCAGCCAGTTGGCGCCCTCAATGCCAAAGCGGGCCAAAAAGGTGTTGATGAGGCCTATGTTCGGATTGAGGAGCCACATAAACACCACGCTGGTGGCCACCACCGGCACGATGGACGGGATGTAAAACAGGGTGCGGAAGACCTCGATGCCCTTGATGTTGTTGTTGAGTATGATGGCCAGAAACACGCCGAACACTATGCCCAGAGGCACGGCGATAAGGGCGTATTTGATGGTGATCCACAGGCTCTTCCAGAACACGGGGTCGTTGGTAAAGAGCTCCTGATAGTTCACCAGGCCTATCCACACCGGGCTGGACAGCACGTCGTAGCGGGTAAAGGACAGATAGATGCTGGAGATGAACGGGCCCACCGTAAACACCAGAAAGCCTATCAGCCAGGGCGCTATGAACAGATAGCCCGCCAGGTTTCTCTTGAATCTCAGTTTGTGCACACAATGCCTCCTATTCTGTGAATATCATATCGTTCCAATATTTCTGGTCGTGAAAGCTCACCACGGAGCCGGTCAGCAGCCCCGCCGCGGACAGCTCCTTCCCCTTGTCCGGCAGATACACGGAATAATCGTATCTGGCGGGCAAAAAGCGCCACACGTCCCCGGGGCGGGGAGGGGCCTTGCTCTCCAGGGCCTCAAAGGGGATGGCGCACTGGAGTATCCAGTATTCGTCCTCGTCAGAGGGGTCGTTGAGGGTGCCCTTTATCAGGACCTCGGTCCTGAGGCCCCGGCAGTCCCACCGGCTCCACCGGTGGTCCCCGCCGGCAAAGAGGGGGCGGGGCTGAAAGGAGTCATACACGGTCCCCAGGGCGTTGATCTCAAAATTGTAGTAGGCGTCGCTCCCCGGGTCCGTGTTGAAAAACAGCTCCAGAGCGTCGTCCTCATAGGTCCGGGCGTCCCTCTCTGTGTGGAAGGCGAATATATCCCGGTCCATAGCCTTCCAGCGCACGAAGAGATACCGGTCGCTCCACAGCAGCCGGGCGTCCGTGGCGCAGGAGGCGGGACCGTCGGTCCCCGCCAGATACCAGCGGGTGGGCTCCGCCTTTTTCCACAGGAGGGAGTCAAAGTCCGCGAGGTCCGGCTCCCGGTCTATGTGGCGGACCCGGTAAGGGCCCCCGTCCTTTTCCGCGGCGGACGCGCCGCCGCAGAGGAACAGAGCCAGGCACACGCCCAGGAGCAGCAGCGTGACGGCCGCCGGTCTCATTTTGCCCATGGAGTCCTCCTATCCCGTGAATATCATGTCGTTCCAGTAGCGGGAGTCGTGATAGCTCACGGGGGAGCACTTGATGACCCCCGTGGCCGACAGCTCCAGCCCGTCGCCGGGCAGATACACGGAATAATCGTAGCGGCACAGCATGAAACGCCACACGTCCCCTTCCTCCGGGACCGGCTTGCCTCCCAGCTCCAGCTCCTCAAAGGGGATGGCGCACTGCAGCAGCCAGTATTCGTCCTCGTCCGAGGGGTCGTTGAGGGTGCCCTTGACGTATATGGCCGTCCTGAGGCCCCGGCAGTTCCACCGGCTCCACCGGTGGTCCCCGCCGGCAAAGGAGCGACGGGGCTGATAGGAGTCATACACAGCGCCCAGGGCGTTGATCTCAAAGTTGTAATAGGCTTCCTTGGCGGGATCCGTCTTGAAAAACAGCTCCAGCACGTCGTCGTCGCAGGTGCGGGAATCCCTCTCGGTGTTGCAGGCAAATATGTCCCGGTCCCAGGCCTTCCAGCGGACGTAGAGATACCGGTCGCTCCACAGCAGGCCGGCCTCGGTGGCGCTGACGGGAGGGCGGTCCGTCCCGGCGGCGTACCAGCGGGTGGGCTCCGCCTTGTCCCACAGGGAACAGGCAAAATCCTCCACGTCTATGTCCTTGTCTATGCGGCGGACGGGATAAACAGGCGTATTACTCATATGGCACCCCGGCTATTTGATGTGTTTACGTATTCATCATAGCATATTTGCCGGGGCAAATCAAACGCCGGAGCAAAAAAAGCCGCCCGGCATCAGTCGGGCGGTCCATAGGCGCGCTTGTTACCCTGCGTCGGGAAGATCGCCGGGATCGGTGTCCAGCAGCGTCTCTTCCTTGGGGTCCGGGCCGTAATTGTTGGGGCCTTTGTCTCCGGCCTTGCACTCCAGGATCAGCAGCCAGATGCTGCCGATGATGGGGAGGATGGGGATCAGTATCCACCAGGCGCTCTTGCCGATGTCGTGGAGACGGCGCACCAGAACGCCCAGCCCCGGCAGCAGCAGCAGCAGGCCCAATATGGAGGACAGGATGCCCGGATCCGTCTCTGACGGCAGGTCTATCTGCAGCTTCAGGGCGCCGTCGATCAGGGATATCACGGTGGTCAGGATCCAGACTACCAGCTGATACTCCCAGAACTCGCGTCTTCTGGCCCTGCCGGAAAACCGGCAGTATTTTTTGGTGATGATCTCGGCAAAGTTGCCGATGCATTCGCTAGCAAAGCTCATTTTTCTCTCCTGTGTAATGCGATATTATACGCGTTTATTGTAGCATACCTGCAAAAAACTGTCAAGCAGCCATGCGCCCGCTATGCCTCCGCATCCGGTCCGCCGGCGGCAGGAGCGGCAAAGGCCTTGGGGTCCGGACCGAACCCGTTGGGACCTCTGTCCCCCTCCAGGCAGGCCAGCACCAGCAGCCATATGGCTCCGACGAAGGGAATCAGGACTATCAGCAGCCAATACCAGTCCCTGCCCGTGTCGTGGAGCCGGCGCACCGACAGGCCCAGCCCCGGCAGCAGCAGCGCCAGTCCCGACAGGGCGGACAGCGCTCCCGATTCGCCTATGCGGAGATGAAAGGCGTTGTCAATGACCTGCAGGATCAGGCCGATGATGAACTCTGCCAGCACATACAGCCAGTATTCCCTCCGGCGGGCCCGGCCGGAAAACAGGCAGTATTTTTTGGTGACGATCTCCACAAAGTTGGCCATGCATTCGTTCAGAAAGCTCATATCTTCCTCCTTTGTAAAATATGTATCGCAGACCCGCCGCCCGTCAGTCCCGGGGAGCCGGGCCATACTCGTTTTTTCCTTTGGTGCCGGGCAGGGCCAGCAGCGCGATGAGCAGCGCCAGGCCCGCGGCAAAGAGCAACATAAACACCGGCAGCAGCGGCTGCCTCAGAAAAGGACGATAAATTTCCAGCAGGATCCCCATGGCGGTCAGAAACCCGGGGACCACCGCCGCCAGCGCCCATTTGCCGCTTCTGCCCGTATCGTGGAGCCTGCGCACTGCGGCGCTGACCTGGCCCACCAGCAAAAAGAGCCCTATCACTATGGTGTTGATGCCCACGTGCAGTATGACGGTGTTGTTGGAGAGCCTGATATTGCTCCCGATGACAAAGTCTATGATCAGGGTCGCCAGGTTCAGGATAATGCAGATCAGCACAAAGCGCCAGAATTCGCTTCTGCCCGCCCTGCCCTCCAGCCGCAGGTAATCGGCGCTGAGGTATTCGTCAAAAAAGGTCATATGTGTCTCCCGGCGTATATGTTTTATTTATTATAGCACAGGGGGGGCAAAAAGTCAATTTTTTGCCCCGGGGGCCCTGTTTCCCTCCCGTGTATGTGCTATACTGAATATGACATTCACATCCGGAGGAAAACAGCTTGACCACAGTCCTTTTGCTTTTTCTGACTCTTCTGGCAGTCCCGGCGGCCTGCAAATGCCTTACCTTTTACGCCGGGGACCACGCCGCCTGCGACAGCAGCGTCATCCACGGAGGCGGCACCGACGACACCGCGGCCCTGCAGGGCCTTCTGGACAAGGCCCGGGACGGGGTGACCTCCGTAAGGCTCATCATGGACGGGGCCTCCCTCATCACGGGGCTCACGGTGTATTCCAACACCACCATAGAGTGCATCAATCCCTCCTGCGGCTTCTTTTTGGCGGACGGCAGCAACTGCCCTCTCCTGAAAAACGAATTCTTCGACAAGTGGTTTGACCACGAGCCCGCCAACCGGAATATCACCATATCCGGGGGCACCTGGAACCACAACGCCAGGGGGCAGGCGCACGACGTGCCCATCCCGCCCGAAAGGGAATACCCGCGGCAGGACCCCAGCGAGCCCACCCCCTGGTGGGTCATGGCCTTCATGTTCTGCGGGGTGGAAAACTTTGTCATGAAGGACGTCACCATCCGCAACCAGCGCACCTTTGCCATGGCCATGAAGAACTGGCGTTTCGTGAACATAGACAACGTGAACATCATCCTGGACGAATACATGCCCGCCAACAACCAGGACGGCCTCCACTTCCTGGGGCCGGGCCGGTTTCTCTCCCTGAAAAACATCACGGGCACCGCCGGGGACGACATCATAGCCCTGGGCCCCGACGAGATAGAGGGCGAGTGCTCCATCAGCGACGTGATGATAGACGGCCTGCACATGAACCATTCGGACCAGGGCATCCGCATGCTGTGCGGCCGCAAGGGCACTCTGGACCGGGTGCTCATCAAAAACGTCACCGGCACCTACCGGGGCTACGGCTTCATCATGAACCCCTGGTTTGACAGCGAGTCCGGGGGCTGCTACAAAAACATCATCATAGACACGGTGGACATACGGGCGGACGACCAATGCTACGACTACATGCCTCCCTTTATCTTCCGGCTGGGAGGGAACATGGAGCACATCACCTTCCGCAACGTCCACTATCACGGCAGCCTGCCCCAATACATAGCCGAGATAGGGGGCATGGGCTTCCGGCACGAGCCCCCCAACGCCCTGAACCGCACCCGCATACGGGATCTGGTGCTGGAGAACGTGTATATTTACGACGACCCGGCGGACCACAGCTATATCTGCTGCCAGGACAGGGTGGACGCCCTCACCCTGCGCAACTGGCGGGTGAACAACAAGGGCAGCCGGGGCTGCCTGCTGGAGCTCACGGACACGGCGTCGGTGGGCGAGCTGCGCATGGAAAGCATCATCACCCGGGGCCTGAAGACCCTGACGGACAGGCCCGACAGGATACAGAATATTCACAAAAGAGGAATCATCACCCTATGAACCACATCTATTACGCATCGGACTACGCGGCGCTGGACAGCCACGTGGAAAAGGGCGGCGGCACCGACGACACCGCGGCCCTGCAGGGCATTCTGGACAAGGCCCGGGACGGCAGGACCCCGGTCAAGCTCATCATGGACGGGGCCGCCCTCATCACGGGCCTGACCATCTGGTCCAATACCACCATTGAGTGCGTCAACCCCTCCTGCGGCTTCTTCCTGAAGGACGGCAGCGACCGGGCCCTTCTGAGGAACGGCAACGCCGACTTTTACTGCGCCCCGGAGGACCGGGACAGAAACATCACCATCTCCGGCGGCACCTGGAACCACAACGCCCGGGGCCAGCGGCACGACGTGCCCTGCCCGGACGACGAGCAGCACATCTATCAGCTGCAGGACAAGGAATACATGCCCACCAAGTGGGTGCTGGCCTTCGAGCTCTACGGAGTGGAAAACGTGACCATGAAGGATATGACCATCAGGAACCAGCGGACCTTTACCCTGCTGATGGCCAACTTCAAATTCGTCAACATTGACAACGTGAACATAGTCCTGGACGACTATATGAGCGCCAACAATCAGGACGGGCTCCACTTCTTCGGGCCGGGGCAGTTTCTCAACCTCCGCAACATCACCGGCACCTCCGGGGACGACTTCATAGCCATCGCTCCCGACGAAAGGGACGGCAAGTCCTCCATCACCGACGTGATGATAGACGGGGTGCACCTGAACAACGCCGACCAGGGCATCCGGCTGCTGTGCCGGGGCGAGGGCGAGCTGGACCGGGTGCTCATCAAAAACGTGACGGGCACCTTCCGGGGCTACGGCTTCATCATCAACCCCTGGTTCCCGGGGAACGGGGGCCACTACAGGAACATAGTCATAGACACGGTGGACCTCCACTGCCGGGATCTGGCCTACGACTATATGCGGGGCTTTGTGTTCAAGCTGGGGGGCAACATAGACAATCTGGTGCTGCGCAACGTTCACTATCACTCCGAGGTGCCCCTGTATCTCATAGACGCCGGCGGCCACTACATGAGGCCCCTGCCCTCCGACGGGGAAAACCCCACCCTCATAGACAATCTGGTGCTGGAGAACGTGTATATCTGCGGCGACAGGCAGAGCCACGACTACATACGCGTCAGGGACAGGGTGAACAGCCTGGTCATATCCAACGTGCAGCTGCAGGACTGCCACAACCCGTCGGGCGCCCTGATCAGGACCGGGGAAAACGGCTCCCTGGGCAGCCTGTATATAGACGGCTTCACCGGCGAAGGGCTGGGAGAGCTGTATCCGGAGGAGACGGCGGAGCAGGCGGAGTATATCGCCGAAAACGATATACAGGTGAAATAGCCCTATGAAAAACATCTATTACGCATCGGACTACGCGGTCCTGGACAGCCACGTGGAAAAGGGCGGCGGCACCGACGACACCGCGGCTCTGCAGAGCATTCTGGACAAGGCCCGGGACGGCAGGACCCCGGTCCGGCTGGTCATGGACGGGGCCGCCCTCATCACGGGCCTGGTCATATGGCCCAACACCACCATAGAGTGCATCAATCCCTCCTGCGGCTTCTTTCTGGCGGACGGCAGCAACCGGGCCCTTCTGAGGAACGGCGACCCGGACTTTTACGGCGAGAGGCGGGACAAAAACATCACCATCAGCGGGGGCACCTGGAACCACAACGCCCGGGGGCAGGAGCACCACATAGAGCTGCCCGGGGACCCCTATGAGGAGCACCTGAAGCGGAATCATTTCAGCTATCTGGTGACGGAGTGCAAGCACATATTCGCCTTTGAGTTCTACGGCGTGGAAAACGTGACCATGCGGGATATGACCGTCATGAACCAGCGGACCTACGTGATGCTCATGGCCAACTTCCGGTTCGTCACCATCGAAAACGTGAACGTGGTCCTGCGGGACTACATGAGCGCCAACAATCAGGACGGCTTTCATTTCTGGGGCCCGGGACAGTTTCTCACCCTGCGCAACCTGACGGGCACTGCCGGGGACGACTTCATAGCCCTGGCCCCCGACGAGGCCGACGGCAAGTCCTCCATCACCGACGTGATGATAGACGGGGTGCACCTGAACGACTCGGACCAGGGCATCCGGCTGCTGAGCCGGGGCGAGGGAGTATTGGACCGGGTGCTCATCAAAAACGTGACGGGCACCTACCGGGGCCTGGGCTTCATCATCAACCCCTGGTTCCCCGGCCCGGGAGGCCGTGTCAGGAACGTGGTCTTTGACACGGTGGAACTGCGGTGCATAGAGCCGGCCTACGACTACATAGACCCGTTTCTGTTCAAGCTGGGAGGCAATATAGAAAATCTGACCCTGCGGCACATACACTTTCACGCGGACGTGCCCGCCTGGCTCATTGACGCCGGGGGCCACTACATGAGGCGGATGCCCTCCGATGAGGAAAACCCCACCCTCATAGACAACCTGTCCCTGGAGAACGTGTATATCCACGGGGACCCCTTCACCCACGACTACGTCAGGATCAGGGACCGGGTCAACACCCTGACGGTGCGCAACGCGCTGATCACAGGCGGAGCGGACCGCAAGGGCGCCTTTATCACCGGCGCCGAAAAGGGCTCCGTGGGCAGCCTGATCATAGACGGCTTCACGGCGGAAGGCATGGAGACCCTGTGCTCCGACGACCTGGCCGAAGGAGCGGACGAAGTGACCGAGAGCCGGGTCAACGTCAGGAGCTGAGGATGCTGAGGCTTGCTCTGCTGCTGACTATCCTGTGCCTGGCCCTGTGCCGCTGCCTGACGGCCGGGGAAATGCGGTCGGTCATTCTGGACACGGGCCATTTTGACTGCAGCACGGTCATAGGCGAATACGGCGACGGCCGGGTGTTTTCCGAAGGCATAGACTTCCTGCTGGACCGGGAGCCCTCCGGGGCCGTCCTGCGGGCATACGTGTGGGCGGGCAGCCGGGCCCTCCGGAAGGACGGAGAGCCCGCGTCCCTGTGGGCGGAGGTCAACGGAGGCAGAGTGCCCTTTGACCTCGCGGGAGCGGAGAGAGACGCCCACGTGTGGATAGCCGCCCCCATCCCCGACGGGCTCCTGCATAAGGGCTCCAACAGGATAGAGCTGCAGTCCGACTGCCTGTCCCGGGGCAACCGCACCGCCGAAAGCATGGACATGCTGGGCAGCTGCAGAGGCCTGAACAGGGGCAGCTTTACCCGCATTTCCTCCCCGGACCCGTCCCCCGTCACAGACAGGAGCTGGTGCATCCGGGTGGAATACCCGGCGGAAGACCGGCAGGCCTCCCGGGTAAGGTCGGTGTATATAGACGCCCCGGAGGAAGCGGCGGCAGGCCGCGCGGTCCCCGCCCGGCTCATGGCCCGCCTGGCAGACGGCTCAGTCATAGAAGCGGGCCCCCTCTCCTGTCCGGAGGGAGGCAGCGTCTATCCCGACGGCAGCTTTGCGGCGGACAGCTCCGGGGAATACGTCCTCAGGGGCGAATACGGAGGCAGGACCGCCTCCCGGACCGTCAGGGTCCGGCGGCAGGCGCCTCCCTTCGTGGAGGCGCCGGACAGCCCCCGGCGGTTCCGGAACGTCTTCCCGGCAGGCAGCATAGACCTGACGGGCCTGTGGGACTTTCACAAGGGGGACGCCCCGGGCCTGGAAACGGATCTCGTCACCCCCTGGGAACAGATATACGTGCCCGGCGCCTGGCAGGCCCAGGGCTACGGCCCGGGCTTTCACGGGCCCGGCTGGTACAGGCGGGCGGTGCATATCCCCGCCGGGGACCGGCGGGTGCGGCTGCGTTTTGAAGGGGCCGCCACCCTGGCGCAGGTGTACGTGAACGGGCGCTTTGCCTTTGAGCACAGGGACAACTGGTCCCCCTTTGAGGGAGACGTCACTCATCTGGTGCGCCGGGACGACCTGAACTATATCACGGTGCGGGTGGAGGAGCAGTCCGGCTATTTCAGCGCCGGCTTCCCCTTTGAGGTGGCCATGCACTACGGCGGGCTGTGGCAGAGCGCCTCGGTGTATTTCACCGGGGGAGCCGCCATCACGGACCTGGCCGCCCGGCCTCAGCTGGGCGAGGAGCCGGGAGTGTGGGTGTCCCACGAGGAAGAAGGAGCCTCCGACAGGTGCGTGTTCACCGTGTCCTTCCGGGGCAAAAAGATAGGCGAGAGGACAGGGGACGGCTTTGTGCCCATTCCCTCCCCCCGGCTGTGGAGCCCCGAGAGCCCTTCCCTCTACACCCTCACCTGCCGGGCCGAAAAGGACGGCGCCGTGAGCCATGAGAAGACCATCCGCTTCGGCATGCGCAGCGCGGAGGTCAGGGACGGCAGGATATGCCTGAACGGCAGGCCCCTCTATCTCCGGGGCATCCTCCAGTGGGGGGTGTATCCCGGCCTCATGAGCGTGTGCCCCGACGACGACACGGTGCGCCGGGAGTTCCGGGAGCTGCGGGCGGCAGGCTTCAATATGGTGAAGATATGCCTGTTTGTCATGCCGGACAGCTACTATGACATAGCCGACGAGACCGGCATGCTCATCTGGCAGGAATACCCTGTGTGGAAGCACTTCCCCGTCAGCGGCAGCGACTATCCCGCGGAGGAATATCTGGCCCTCTACGAGGCCTGGGCCAAAAAGGACCGCAGCCATCCCTCGGTCATACTCAGGGACCTGGCCTGCGAGGCCCACGACCCCGACCCGGAATTTGCCTCCCGGGCCTTTGATCTGGTAAAGAGCCTCATTCCGGACTGCATACTGGAGGACAACTCCGCCTATTTCAGCAGCGGCAAGACGGACATATGGGACTGGCACATCTACGCCGAGCTGCCCCAGTATCCCGGGCTGCTCCGGGGCCACCTGGCCCCCAGGGTGCGCCGGGACCCCAAGCCCTACGTGACCGGCGAGGACATAGACTGCGACACCCTCAGAGACCCCGAGGCCCTGGAGCGCAGGCTGTCCGGCCCCGACGGCGCCGCCTGGTGGGTGAACACAGACACCCTGCGGGGCTTCAGGAACAGGATCAACGGCCTGCTGGGCGGGGATGTCTTCGGAGAGCTGGTGAGGCGGTCCAACCGGTTTTCACTCTTTGTCCGCAAGGCTACCGCCGAGCAGATGAGGAGCGTGGCGGAGACGGACGGCTACGTGATCACCGCCCTGCGGGACAACCGGCTGACCCGGCCCGGCTTTTACGACGACCTGGGGCAGCCCAAGTGGCGGGGGGACGAATGGACCCCCTTCAACGGCGACAACGTGCTGCTCCTCTCGGCAGACAGGGACAACCTGTGCTGGCAGACGGGAGAAGAGCTGCGGCTCTCCGTGGACCTGTCCCACTTCGGCAAGCCCCTGTCCGGCGCCTGGACCCTGACCCTCGCGGGCAAGGGGGGCGAGCCGGTCCGGACCTCCGGCGCCTTCCGGGGCGAGGGAGGCGGCATAGAGCCCGTGGGAGTCCTGACAGCCGCGGCGCCTCCCCTTGACAGGGCGGAAGCCTGGACCCTCACCGCCCGGATAGAAGCGGAGGGGGAAGCCCCCGTGGTGAACAGCTGGCGCATATTTCTGTTCCCCAAGGCGGAGCCGGTGGCAGGCGCGGTCCGCTACGGAGCCCCGGCCCTGGAGAAGCTGGTGCCCCGGGAATACACGGGGACGGAGGAGGGGCCCATCGTCACGGACCGGCTGGACTCAGTCACTGAGGAGGCCCTGGAGCAGGGCCGCGCGGTGATATACTTAGCCCCGGAGGAGGACGATGCCCTGCCCCGGCGCGAGGCTCTCTTCTGGAGGGAAAACGCCCACTTCGTTCAGGAAGGCGGGCTCATGGGGACCTTTCCCCTGGGGCCGGACCGGATACCGGAGCGCCAATTCATAGGCCTCACCACCTCCCGGCCCTTTGACGCCTCCGGAGACCCGGAAGCCCTGCCCGTGTGCTGGCAGTTCAACTGCCGGGAAGGCCTGGCCGCCGAGCTGTGCTCCGTGTACGAGACCCGGCGGGGCAAGGGGCGGCTCATAGCCTGCGCCCTGCACATAGACCCGGATTCCCTGCCCGGCGCCTACCTGCTGCGGCAGATGGCAGAAGCCGCCGGACAATGACCGAGAGGCCGCCGGCGAGACAAAACCGCCGGCTATCTGATATAATAGAATTGTAGATATATGGAGGAAAATATGAGAACATTCTTAATGCTTATGGCGCTGGCCCTGTGCCTGCTGCCCCTGACGGCCTTTGGCGCCGACATCAAGGCTGGCCCCCGGGTCATTTTTAAGATCGACAGCCCTTCCAAGAGCTATACGGCCGCCGAGAGGGCGCGGATCATTCAGGAAAACATAGACAAGGTGCTGCTGTCCCCGGAGGTGCCTCAGCTGAAGGCGGTGGAGCAGCCCGACAAGAGCATGGCCGTGTATGACGGCAGCTTCAAGATCGGCGACGTGCTGAAGGAAGACGCGGCCAAAAGCGGCCTGACCGTGGCCGAAGAGGCGGACAAGTGGATCAAGGCCATCAAGGCCGTGTACGGCGTGTATGCCAACAGGGACCGCAAGTTCATCCTGTCCAGCGATATACACAACTGCCACATCGACTGGTACGAGGTGCCCACCCAGACCCGTATGCTCTACTGGGTGAAGGCCATCACCATGGAGCAGAACAAGGGCAAGGCGGACGGCCTGTTTTTGCTGGGCGACTTTGCTCTGGACTACTGGTTCGCGGGGGGCTCCTACAACAAGGGCGTCAGCAACGTCACCGTGTTTTTCAACAAATACGTGAAGGCTCTGCCCAACGCCCTGCCCGTATATCCCGTGCCGGGCAACCACGAGCAATACACCAACGCGAAGTGGAAGGAGATCACCGGCTTTGACCGCCAGTACACCGTGAACATGGGCAACTGCCTCTTCATCATGCTGGACTCCTTCTCCGGCGAGCTGGGCCCCGACTATGACCACGACGGCAAATACGTGAATCTCGACGTGAGCTACATCAAGAGCATGCTGGCCAAATATCCCGCCAAATACGTCTTTTTGTGCTCCCACTGGTTCGACGCCAACGAATCGGAGGAATTCAAGAACCTGGTGGCCACCGAGCCCCGCATCATATGCATGTTCTGCGGCCACGACCACCAGTTCAGAGTGGAAGAACGGGGCGCCGAATGGGGCAACAAGCCCATCTTGCACACGGGCGAGTTTTCCTACGCCGGCGGCGTGGAGGACAAGGACAGCGTGTGCTGGGGCTACCGCGTGCTGACAGTGGCGGCGGACGGCACCGTGTCTTCCGAGTATATCTCTCCCGCCCACACGGTCCTGCCCGACGGCACCAGGCAATTCGTGCCCGAGAAGATATACGCCAAGTGGAGCGCCAAGTATTAGACTCGCCGTCGGGAACAAAACCTGCCGTAAAAGTATCTTATAAGTAAATACTTTGCATACATCGAGATACACCCGACGAACGCAATCAAGGAGAGCTACATGAAAAAAGGTTTTACCCTTATCGAACTGCTGGTGGTCATAGCCATTATCGCTATACTGGCCTCCATCCTTTTCCCTGTGTTCAACAACGCCATGGAAAAGGCGCGCCAGACCCAGTGTCTGAGCAATACCAAACAGATAGCCCTGGCCTTCACCATGTATGAAGGCGACTGGAACCAGTGCCTGCCCGTCATTTCCCGGGATGCCGTGACCGCCTATGGCGACGGCGGCGACTGCACCGAAGGCTACGACGGCCACTGGAGAGCCCCGGACCAGCGCTTTGTGGACTGGGCCAAGATCTACTCCTACAGAGCCCAGCTGAACGCCTACGCCAAGAACGGCAAGATATTCTTCTGCCCCAGCGACGGCTACGAAGCCGAAGAGAACGACTGCTGGGAAGTGGCCTGCAACATCACCAGCTACCACTACAAGCTGCAGTTTGCCGGCGCCTCCTTCTTCGGCTGGGGACCCAACGGCGCCGCGAAGCCCTACAAGGCCACCTTCTTTGACCGGCCCGCCCAGATAGTGGTGACCTATGAGACCTTCTCCAACCATGACAAGAAGGACCAGGGTATGGACTCCAGATACAACGTGACCTTCCTGGACGGACACGCCAGAAGCGCCGTGCTGAGAGAATTTGCCCCTCACGGCGACCCCCACTGGATGACCGGCTACGTGGACGGCAGCGGCAACTACGTGCAGGGCCCCGGCAACAGGACCGCCAAGGCCTACGACTGCGCAAACTAAACCCACAGACAAAAGACGGAGGCGCGCGCCTCCGTTTTTTTTGTCACCGTCATCCCGGCGGAAATGGCAACATATCAAACGCATCAGCGTTTGGCCATTTCCGGGAAGGGACCTCGGGCGGGACCCATTTGCCCTTACATTGCTCTGTCGCAGACAGAGAGGGCAAATGGGGAGGACCCGGCAAAAGCAGTGACGTGAAGCACGATCATCCCGGCGCGCTCTCTCCGCCGTCATCCCGCGCCATTGGCTCTGCCAAGGACGCTCAGAGATCCACGGGGGCACCGACAGCATTTATGCCGTTGGGGGGTCCGTACAAGGCGGAGAACCGCGAGCGATAGTCACGGACCAAGCGGGGTGACCCGGGGCATGGGCGGAAAATATTTCCGGGCCTGCTTGACAAGGGCCCCGGCGGTCTGATATAATAATATTGTAATTTATTACGCAAACCGTTGACGCGGAGATAAAGGCAGCCACGCCTCTACAGAGAGCCTGCGATGCTGAGAATCAGGTGAGAAACGCACTGTCAAATGGACCGCTGAGGGTGCAGTCAAATGTGCATGGGCACAGAGTATTCTGCAACGTGTGGGCATACGTCAGTTGCCGGGGATATGTTGGTATCCTGCCAAGCGCGCGGGTCATTCCGCGAATTCAAGGTGGCACCGCGGATAGTGTCAGTATTCAGATCTATTCGTCCTTGACAGACAAATCACTATGCTGTCAGGGGCGTTTTATTTTGCTCCTGCAGACAAGCCGGAGGAATCAAAAAAACTATGAAATTCAAGCCGAGTCCGGAAGAGGCCCTGTCAGCGGCCGCCTCCGGAAAGTACCGAGTCATGCCCCTGAGCTGCGAGATACTGTCCGACTTCACCACGCCCATCGAGGCGGTGCGGGTCCTCAAGAAGGCGTCCCGCCACTGCTTCATGCTGGAGTCGGCGCAGGCCAGCGAGACCTGGGGCCGCTACACCTTTTTGGGCTATGACCCCAAGATGCTCATCACCTGCACAGCCGGACGCACCGAGGTCACGGATCAGGACGGCTCCCGGCGGGTCATGACGGGCAGCCCTTCTGACTGTCTCAGAGCTATCCTGCGGGATCACGCGGGCTGCCGTTTCGACTGGCTGCCCCCCTTCGCCGGCGGGCTGGTGGGCTACTTTGCCTACGACTACATCACCTACGCCGAGCCGGGGCTGCGGCTGAATGCCCGGGACACCGAGGAATTCAAGGACATGGACCTGATGCTCTTTGACAAGGTCATCGCCTTTGACCACCTCAGGCAAAAGATAGTGCTCATAGCCAACGTGGACCTGTCGGACCCCAGGACCGGCTACGACAAAGCCGCGGCGGAGCTCACCGAAATGGCCCGGCTGCTGCGCCGGGGCGAAAAGCACACGGAGCCCGGCGGCCGCCTCACCACCCCTGTGACCCCTCTCTTCGAAAAGGAGGAGTTTTGCGACATGGTGCGGCGGGCCAAGCGGCACATCAGAGAGGGCGACATATTCCAGATAGTCCTGTCCAACCGGCTGTCTGCGGGCTTTGAGGGCAGCCTCTTCGACGCCTACCGGCTGCTGCGGGCCATCAATCCCTCGCCCTACATGTTCTATTTTTCCGGCACCGACGTGGAGGTGGCGGGGGCTTCGCCGGAGACTCTGGTGAAGCTGCAGGACGGGGTGCTCCACACCTTCCCTCTGGCGGGCACCCGGCCCCGGGGCAAGACTCCCCGGGAGGACAAGGCCCTGGAGGCCGAGCTGCTGGCAGATGAAAAGGAGCTGGCCGAGCACAACATGCTGGTGGACCTGGGGCGCAACGACCTGGGCAAGATAAGCCGCTTCGGCACCGTGAGGGTGGAGGCTCTCCGCACGGTGGAGAGGTTTTCCCACGTGATGCACATAGGCTCCACCGTCCGGGGCGAGATAGCCCGGGGCAAGGACGCTCTGGACGCCATCGAGGCGGTGCTGCCGGCGGGCACTTTGTCCGGGGCCCCCAAGATAAGGGCCTGCCAGCTCATAGACGAGCTGGAGGACAACAAGCGGGGCATCTACGGCGGAGCCATAGGCTACATAGACTTCGGCGGCAACATGGACACCTGCATCGCCATCCGCATAGCCTACAGAAAAAACGGCCGGGTCTTCGTCCGCAGCGGCGCGGGCATCGTGGCGGACTCCGATCCGGAAAAAGAATATGAGGAGTGCCTCAACAAGGCCCGGGCGTCCCTCAGGGCCCTGGAGCTGGCCGGGGAGGAAGACCTATGATCCTGCTGATAGACAACTACGACAGCTTTTCCTACAATCTGTATCAGATGACCGGAGAGATAGAGCCGGACATCCGGGTGGTCCGCAACGACGAGCTGACCCCGGCTGAGATACGGCAGTTGGCGCCGGACAAGATCATACTGTCCCCGGGCCCCGGCAGGCCTGAGGACGCGGGCTGCATCATAGACGTGGTCCGGGAATTGGGGGGCGTCATCCCCATACTGGGGGTCTGCCTGGGGCACCAGGCCATCTGCGCCGCCTACGGCGCCCGCATCACCTACGCCCGGGAGCTCATGCACGGCAAGCAGTCCCGGGTGACCCTGGACAAGGGCTGCCATCTCTTCACCAATTGCCCCGAGCCCGCCTACGTGGCCAGATACCATTCCCTGGCGGCGGACCGGGACACCCTGCCCTCCTGCCTGCGGGTCTGCGCCGAGACGGCGGACGGCGAGGTGATGGCGGTGATGCATGAGGACTATCCCGTGTACGGGCTGCAGTTTCATCCCGAATCGGTGCTGACCCTGTGCGGCAGGACCATACTGTACAACTTCATCAGAGAGGTAAAGAAATGATAAAGGAAGCCATAGTAAAGATAGTGGGCAAGGGCGACCTCACCTACGACGAAGCCTACGCCGTCATGAACGAGATAATGAACGGGGAGACCACCCCCACCCAAAACGCCGCCTTTTTGTCGGCTCTGTCCGCCAAAAACGCCCGGGCGGAGACCACCGACGAGATAGCGGGCTGCGCCACGGCCATGCGGGACCACGCCACCCCGGTGGAGACGGGCATGGACATCTTCGAGATAGTGGGCACCGGCGGGGACAACGCGGGCAGCTTCAACATCTCCACCGTGTCCGCCCTGGTGGCGGCGGCGGGAGGCTGCAAGGTGGCCAAGCACGGCAACAGGGCCGCCTCCTCCAAATGCGGCACCGCCGACTGTCTGGAGGCCCTGGGGGTAAACATCAGCCAGAGCCCCGCCAGATGCGTGGAGCTGCTGCGGGAGGCGGGCATGTGCTTCTTCTTTGCCCAGAGATACCACACCTCCATGAAATACGTGGGGGCCATCCGCAAAGAGCTGGGCTTCCGCACCGTGTTCAACATCCTGGGGCCCCTCACCAACCCGGGGCGGCCCTCCATGCAGCTCCTGGGCGTGTATGACGAATACCTGGTGGAGCCTCTGGCCCAGGTCCTGGCGGACATGGGCGTCCGGAGGGGCATGGCGGTATATGGCAGGGACCGGCTGGATGAGATATCCCTCTCCGCCCCCACCAAGGTCTGCGAGATCAGGGACGGCTGGTTCCGCTCTTACGTGATCAAGCCGGAGGATTTCGGCCTGGAGCAGTGCCGCAAGGAAGACCTGCGGGGCGGCGACCCCGGGGAAAACGCCCGGATAGCCCTCTCCATACTCCACGGGGAAAAGGGTCCCAAGCGGGACGCCGTGCTGCTGAACGCGGGCGCGTCCCTCTACATCTGCGGCAAGGCCTCCGGCATAGGGGAAGGCGCCCGGCTGGCGGCGGAGCTGCTGGACTCCGGCAAGGCCTTCGGCGTCCTGCAAAAGCTCATAGACGTGAGCAACCGGCCCGAATAGCATGAACATTCTCGAAGAGATAGCCGCCTACGCCCGGCTCCGGGTGGAAAAAGACAGGGAGGCGGCGGGCCTCTCCGCCCTGCGGGAGCAGGCGGAAGCCCTGCCCGGCGGAGGCGACAGGTTTTACGCCGCCGCGGCCAAACCGGGCCTCTCCTTTATCTGCGAGATAAAAAAGGCCTCCCCCTCCAAGGGGCTCATAGACCCCCTGTTCGACTACCGGGGCATCGCCCGGGAATACGACGCCGCCGGCGCCGACTGCATCTCCTGCCTCACGGAGCCCCGGTGGTTCCTGGGGTCCGACGGCATATTCCGGGAGGTCCGGGGCCTGACGGATATACCCATGCTGCGCAAGGACTTCGTCATAGACGAATACCAGATATTCCAGGCCAAGGTCCTGGGGGCCGACTGCGCGCTGCTCATCTGCGCCCTGCTGCCCCCCGCGACCCTGGCCCGGTGGGTGGCTCTCTGCGAGTCCCTGTCCCTGGCGGCTCTGGTGGAGGCCCACGACGCCGACGAGATACAGATGGCGGCAGACGCGGGGGCCCGCATGATAGGGGTCAACAACCGCAACCTGAAGGACTTTTCCGTGGACCTGTCCAACGCGGCGCGCCTCCGGGACCGGATACCGGCGGGCTGCCTTTACGTGTCCGAAAGCGGCATCGGAGGCCCCGACGACGTGGCGGCCCTGAAGGACACGGGCGCCGACGCGGTGCTGGTGGGCGAAGCCCTCATGAGGGCCCCGGACAAAGGGGCCTTTCTCGCCGGGCTCAGGCGGGCGGCAGAGTGAAGATCAAGATCTGCGGCCTGTTCCGCCCCGAGGACGCCCTCATGGTCAACGAATTCCCTCCGGACTATGCCGGCTTCATCCTGCATTTCCCCCGGAGCCGCAGGCACGTGACCTGCGGGCAGGCGGCGGAGATCAGGGGGCTCCTGCGGCCGGAGATAGGGGCTGTGGGGGTCTTTGTGGACCGGCCGCCGGAGGAGGTGGCCAGCGCGGCGGAGCAGCTGTCGCTCGACGCGGTGCAGCTCCACGGCAGCGAGGACGAGGACTATATAGCCGCCCTGCGGCGGCTCATCTCCCTGCCCGTGTGGAAGGCCTTTGTGGTCCGCAGCGCCGACGACGCGGACAGGGCTCTCCGGAGCAGCGCCGACGAGATACTCCTGGACGGGGGCATGGGCCAGGGCAGGGGCTTTGACCTCTCTCTCACGGAGGGCTTTGGCCGGCCCTTCATCCTGGCGGGGGGCCTGACCCCCGAGTCCATCCCCGGGGCGGCCCGCATACCGGGCGTCATCATGGCGGACCTGTCCTCCGGCGTGGAGACCGGCGGGGTGAAGGACAGAGAAAAAATCAGGGCGGCGGTATCGGCCGCCCGCAATGCGAGGTAAACCGAGTGGACAAGCTGGAAGAGGCCAGGCTGGCCATACAGCAGGCAGACAGAGAAATAGCGGCCCTCTTCGAAAAACGCATGGAGGCCGCAAAGGTGGTGGCCGCCTACAAAAAGGAGCGGGGGCTGCCCATATTCGTTCCCGAGGTGGAAAAGGCCCTGGTGGAAAAGAACGCCGCCCTGATCGCCGACCCGGCGGTGAGGGCCCACTACGTGCGGTTTTTGCAGCACACCTTCAACGCCTCCAAACGCTATCAGAGGGAGCTCATCTCCGGAGTCCGCATCGCCTACAGCGGCATAGGGGGCTCCTTTGCCAGCATAGCGGCTGAGCGCATCTTCCCCGAGGGGGAAGCGGTGGGCTTCCCCGGCTTTCCCGAGGCCTACGGCGCCGTGGAGCAGGGAGACTGCGAGCAGGCGGTGCTCCCTCTGGAAAACAGCTACGCCGGCGAGGTGGGGCAGGTGGCGGACCTGATGTTTCAGGGCTCTCTCTACGTCAACGCGGTCTATACCCTGCGGGTCAGGCACAACCTGCTGGCCCTGCCCGGGGCCCGGCTGTCGGACATCCGCCGGGTGGTCAGCCATCCCCAGGCCCTGGCCCAGTGCAGGGAATACATCAGGGCCCGGGGCTTCGACACGGAGGAAGCGGGCAACACGGCGGTGGCCGCCGAAGCGGTAGCCTCCGGCACGGACATCCACACGGCCGCCATAGCCGGAGCGGAGACGGCGGAGCTCTACGGCCTGACGGTGCTGGACCACGACATACAGACCAGCTTTCAGAACGCCACCCGCTTCGGCGTCTTTTCCCGGGTGCAGAACGCCCGGTCCCAAAAAAACAGCCGGTTCATACTCATGTTCACGGTGCGCAACGAGGCCGGCTCCCTGGCAAAGGCCATAGACGTGGTGGGCAGGCGGGGCTTCAATATGAGCGCCCTGCGGTCCAATCCCCTGAAGAGCCTGGCCTGGCAGTATTATTTCTATTTGGAAGCCGGCGGAGACATATTCTCCCCCGAAGGCAGCAGCATGCTGGAGGAGCTGAGAGCCAACTGCGACATGCTGAAGATAGTGGGCAGCTACCCCGAACCCGAAGAGATATAGTGAGGAAAAGCCTATGACACTCCACGTAGACACGGACAAGGGCGGCTATGACGTCATCATAGAGCCCGGCTGTCTCGCCTGCGCCTCGGACCTGCTGGACCTGGACAGAAAGGCGCTGATAGTCACGGACGAGGGCGTGCCGCCCCAATACGCCCGCAGCCTGGCCCGGCAGTGCCGGGAGCCCCGCCTGGCAGTGGTCCCTCAGGGAGAGGGCAGCAAAAGCGTACAGGAATGGGAACGCCTGCTGAGGCTCATGCTCCGGGAGGGCTTTACCCGCCGGGACTGCGTGGTGGCCGTAGGCGGCGGGGTGCCGGGAGACCTGGCGGGCTTTGCCGCCGCCTGCTACATGCGGGGGGTGGACTTTTACAACGTCCCCACCACGGTCCTGTCCCAGGTGGATTCGTCCATAGGCGGCAAGACCGCCGTCAACCTGGACAGCGTCAAGAATATAGTGGGAGCCTTTTACCCTCCCCGCAGGGTGCTGGCGGACCCGTCCCTGCTGGAGACCCTGTCCCCCAGACAGACCGCCAACGGTCTGGCGGAGGCCCTGAAGATGGCGGCCTGCTTCGACCCGGAGCTCTTCGGCCTCTTTGAAAATGCAGACCCCCGGGCCTCTCTGGCCACGGTCATAGAGCGCTCCCTCGCCATCAAGCGACGGGTGGTGGAGGAGGACGAACGGGAACAGGGCCTGCGAAAGGCGCTGAACTTCGGCCACACCATAGGCCACGGCATAGAGGGAGAGGCCGCCGGCCTGCTCCACGGCGAATGCGTGGCTCTGGGCATGCTGCCCATGGCGGACCCGGGGATACGGGAAAGGCTGGCCCGGGCCATGGCCAGGCTGGGGCTTCCCGGCGGCACCTCGGCGGACCCCGCCCGGGTGCTGGAGCGGGTGCTCCACGACAAAAAAGCCTCCCGGTCGGGAGTGGTGGCGGTGCTGCTGCGGGACGCGGGCCGCTTTGAGTTTCAGACCCTGTCCCCGGCGGAGCTGGCGGAGAGGATAGCCCGGGTCCCCGGGATCCCGGAGGGAGGTCAGGCATGAAAAACACCTTTGGCAGCGCGGTGACCCTCACCATATTCGGCGAGAGCCACGGACCGGAGATAGGGGCTGTGCTGGACGGCCTGGCCCCCGGCATGGAGGTCAGCGGGGACAGCATCAGAAAACAGCTGGACAAGAGGCGCCCGGCGGGAGCCATATCCACGGCCCGCAGAGAGGCGGACGAATTTCACATAGCCAGCGGAGTCTTTGAGGGCAGGACCACCGGCACGCCTCTCACCATAATCATACCCAATGCCGACGTCCACAGCCGGGACTACGCGTCCCTGCGCCACACGCCCAGGCCCGGCCACGCCGACTACACGGCCCAAGTGAAATACAGGGGCTTTCAGGACTACCGGGGCGGAGGCCACTTCAGCGGCCGCATCACCGCGGCCCTGTGCGCCGCCGGGGGCATACTGCTGCCGGCACTGGAAAAGAAGGGCATCCTCATAGGCTCCCACATCGCCGCGCTGGGCGGGGGAGAGCCCCTGCTCCGGGACCAGGCCTTCTCCGGCGACGAAGCCCTGCTCACAGAGCAGCTCCGCAGCCTGGACTGCAAGGACTTCCCCGCGCTGGACCCCGAGGCCGAAAAGGCCATGCGGGAGCGGATACTGGAGATGAGGGACCTGCATGACAGCTGCGGCGGCATACTGGAGGGCTGCATAGCGGGCCTCCCCGCCGGCACCGGCGAGCCCTGGTTCGACACGGTGGAGGGAGTGCTGTCCCACGCGCTCTTTGGCATACCCGCCGTCAAGGGAGTGGATTTTGGGGGGGCCTTCGACCTGGCGGGCCTCCCGGGCTCCGAATACAACGACGGCTTTTGCCTGTCCGACTCGGGAGAGGTGAGGACCTCCACCAACCACAACGGGGGAGTCAACGGAGGCATAGCCAACGGCATGCCCATACTGTTCAGGGTCATGGTAAAGCCTACCCCCTCGGTGTTCCTGCCCCAGGCCACGGTGGACCTGGAGAAGGGGACCGGCGCCACCCTGTCCCTGTCCGGCAGGCACGACCCCGCCGTCATACACAGGGCGGCGGCCGCTGTCAACTGCGCGGCGGCTCTGGCGGCGGCGGACCTGCTGACCGTCCGGTACGGCGCAGACTATTTAGGAGAATGATATGGAATACGGCTGCATAGGCAAGAGCCTGCCCCACAGCTTCAGCAAAGAGATACACGCTCTCATAGACAGCTACCGCTACGAGCTCCGGGAGCTCCGGCCGGAGGAGCTGGCCGGCTTTTTGAAGGAGGCGGATTTCAGAGGCGTCAACGTCACCATCCCCTACAAGGAGGCGGTGCTGCCCTATCTGTCGGAGATATCGGAGAGCGCCCGGGCCATAGGGGCTGTGAACACCATAGTCAACCGGGACGGCAGGCTCCTGGGCTTCAACACGGACTTTTCGGGCATGGACGCCCTCCTGAGGCATGCGGGCCTTGACCTCAGGGGCAAAAAGGTGCTGATACCGGGCACCGGAGGCACCTCCCGCACGGCTCTGGCCCTGGCAAGGGCCCGGGGAGCCCGGGAGATATACAGGGTGAGCCGCTCCGGAAAAGACGGGGCTCTGTCCTACGACGAGGCCATGGACCGCCACGGGGACGCGGAGATCATCATCAACACCACCCCCTGCGGCATGTTCCCGGACCACAGGGCCAAGCCCCTGAGCCTTGAGCCCTTTGCCCGGCTCGAGGGAGTCATAGACGCCATCTACAACCCCCTGCGCACCGAGTTGGTCCTGGATGCCCTGAGCCGGGGCGTCAGGGCGGAGGGAGGCCTCTATATGCTGGCGGCCCAGGCCGTGTATGCCGCAGAGCTGTTTCTGGACAAACGATACCCCGCGGGCCTCACGGACAGCATCTGGAAAAAGGTGCGGGGCGACAAGGAAAACATAGTGCTCATAGGCATGTCCGGCGCCGGCAAGACTGCCGCCGCCGGGGCCCTGAAGCGCATCACCGAGCGGCCTATGGAGGACACGGACCTGATGGTGGAACGCCGGACCGGCATGAAGATCAGGGACATATTCGCCCGATACGGCGAGGAGCATTTCCGCCGGCTGGAGAGCGAGGCCATCGACTCTCTGTCCGGGGAGACCGGCATGATCATTTCCACCGGCGGGGGAGCGCCCCTGCGGCCGGAAAACCTGTCCGCCCTGAAGAAAAACGGCAGGATAGTCCTGCTGGAGCGGGACCCGGAGGACATACTCCCCGACCCCTCCAGGCCTCTGGCGGACACGGAGGAAAAGATCAGGGCCCTCTACGCCGCCCGGTATCCCATATACAGGGCGGCGGCGGACGCTGCGGTGCGGGTCTCGGGCACCCCGGACGCCACGGCCATGGAGATACTCAGAGAGAGGCTGTCATAGACCGGAGGGCACAGCATTGAACATACTCGTCATCAACGGCCCCAACCTCAATATGCTGGGGATAAGGGAGCCGGGCATATACGGCAAGGGCACCTACGGGGACCTGTGCCGCAGGATAGAAGCCCACGCCGCGGCCATCGGCGCAAACGTGGAGCTGTATCAGTCCAATCACGAGGGAGACCTGGTGGACAAGATACAGCAGGCCCTGGGCGCTGCCGACGGCATAGTCATCAATCCGGGAGCCTACACCCACACCAGCGTGGCCCTGCTGGACGCCCTCAAGGCGGTCGGCCTGCCCGCGGTGGAGGTGCACATATCCCGGGTGGAGGAGCGGGAGGCCTTCAGACAGATATCCTACGTCAGGGACGCCTGCCTGAAGACCATCACCGGCCACGGCTTTGACGGCTACACCGAGGCCGTCAGCTTTCTCGCGGCCATTCTCCGGACCCCGGGCAGGACCGTCTGCATCAAGCCGGGCAAGGCCTCCGGCACCGTCACGGCCCCGCCGGCCAAGAGCATGGCCCACCGGCTGCTCATAGCCGCCTTTCTGGCGGAGGAGTGCGGCGGCGGCAAATGCCGCATAGGCAACCTGGCCCCCTCCGACGACATACTGGCCACGGAGGGCTGCATAGAAGCCGCGAAAAAATACCTCCGGGGCGACACGGACTCCCTGACCATGAACGCAGGCGAGTCCGGCTCCACCCTCAGGTTCCTGATACCCTGGGCCCTGACCCTGTCGGACAAGGTGGTCTTCACCGGGTCGGAGCGGCTGCTGGAGAGGCCTCTGTCCGTGTATGAGGACATCTGCGCGGAAAAGGGCTTTCTCTTCGAAAAGGGGCCCCGCTCCCTGACCCTGAGGGGCTCTCTCGGCCCCGGGACCTACAGGATGAGGGGCGACGTCTCCAGCCAGTTCGCCAGCGGCCTGCTGTTTGCCCTGCCCCTGCTGGACGGGGACAGCCGCATAGAGTTTACCACCCCGCCGGAAAGCCTGCCCTATATACGGATGACCCTGCAGGCGCTGGACATGTTCGGCGTCCGGGCGGCGCTGGAAGAGGGAGGCGTCACGGTCCCCGGCAGACAGAAATATATCCCCCGGGACGCCGACGCGGAGGGCGACTGGAGCAACGCCGCCTTTCTGAAGGCCCTGGACCTCTTCGGAGGCAGCGTCCGGGTGGAGGGGCTGGACCCGGATTCCCTGCAGGGCGACAAGGTCTGCGTGGAGTATTTCCGCCGCCTGGCCGACGGCGGGGCCGAGCTGGACATATCCCAGTGCCCCGACCTGGGGCCGGTGCTGTTTGCTGCGGCGGCGGGGCTCACGGGCGGCCGCTTTACCGGCACGAAGCGCCTGAGCATCAAGGAGTCCGACAGGACCCGGGCCATGGCGGAGGAGCTGGCCAAATTCGGCATACGCTGCCTGGAGGAGGACAACGCGTTCACGGTGTTTCCGGGCAGCCTCACGGCCCCCGCAGAGCCCCTCTGCGGACACAACGACCACAGGATAGTCATGGCCCTCTCGGTGCTGCTCACCGTCACGGGAGGCGCCGTCAGCGGCGCCGGGGCGGTAAAGAAGAGCTGGCCGGACTTTTTTGACGCGCTGAAACAACTTGGAGTAACATGGTATGCAGTGGATAAGTAAAGGCAATATTCTCATAGCGGGCCTGGGTCTCATGGGCGGCAGCTACGCCATGGCCCTGTCCCGTCTGGGCTATCACGTGACGGCCATAGACACCCGCCCCGAAGCCATCGGCTACGCCCTGTCCCGGGGCATCATCAAGGAGGGCAGCACCCGGGTGGAGCCCGGGCTGGTGACCGGAGCCGACGCGGTGATCTTTGGCCTGTATCCCCACGTGTTCAGGGAATGGATAGAGGAGCACGGGCATCTGTTCCGTCCCGGAGCCATGCTCACCGACGTCACCGGCGTCAAGAGCGCCGTGGTTTACGACGTGCAGAGGCTCCTGCCTCCGGGAGTGGAATTCATACCGGCCCATCCCATGGCCGGCCGGGAGGTCTATGGCGTGGAAAACAGCGACGACCGCATCTTTCACGACGCCAACTTTATCGTGACCCCCACGGACAGCAATACTCCCGAAGCGGTGGAGTGGTGCAAGGACCTGGGGCGCATACTGGGCTTTCGGAAAATATCGGTGCTGTCGCCGGAGGAGCACGACGAGATGATAGCCTTCCTCTCCCAGCTCACCCACTGCATAGCCGTCAGCCTGATGACCTGCACCGACAACAGGCATCTGGCAGACTACACCGGCAACTCCTTCCGGGACCTGACCCGCATAGCCCGGATCAACGAAAACATGTGGAGCGAGCTGTTCGTCATGAACAAAAAGCCCCTGCTGGACAAGATGGACCGCTTTATAGAGGAGATCAGGGAGTTCCGGGACGCCCTGGACAGGGACGACACGGAAACAATGCGGGAAAAGATGCGTCTTTCCACAGAGCGAAGGGCCTGGTTTGACGTAAAATAAGGGATAGTGAGGTCAGACTTATGAATATGGATTTTTATCGCAAGCTCGCCATACCTCTGGAGGTAAAGGAGATGTTTCCCGTCACCCGGAAGGTCAGCGAGACCAGAGAGCAAAAGGTGCTGGAGCTGAAGCAGATACTGGACGGCCGCAGCGACAGGTTAATACTCGTCATAGGCCCCTGCTCCGCCGACAATGAGGACAGCGTGCTGGACTATATATCCAGGCTGGTGCCGGTGCAGGAGAGGGTGAAGGACAAGATCATGATAGTCCCCAGGATATACACCAACAAGCCCCGCACCACCGGGGACGGCTACAAGGGGCTGCTGCACCAGCCGGACCCCAACGAGAAGCCCGACCTGTTCAAGGGGCTCATAGCCGTCAGGGAAATGCACATGCGGGTGGTCAACGAGACCGGCTTTGGCTGCGCCGACGAGATGCTTTACCCGGACAACCACAAATATCTGGACGACATCCTGGTTTACGTGGCAGTGGGCGCCCGGTCGGTGGAAAATCAGGAGCACCGGCTGACGGCCTCCGGCATAGACGTGCCCGTGGGCATGAAAAACCCCACCGGCGGAGACCTGTCCGTGATGATGAACGCCATCACGGCGGCCCACCATCAGCACACCTTTATCTACAGGGGCTGGGAGGCCCATTCCTTCGGCAATCCCTACGCCCACGCCATACTGAGGGGCTACACCGACAAGCACAGGCAAAACCACCCCAATTATCACTATGAAGACCTGGAGCTGCTGTGCGATTTTTATGACAAGAGCGGCCTGCCCAACCCGGCGGCGCTGGTGGACACCAACCACAGCAACTCCGGCAAAGACCCTATGCGGCAGCCCCTTATCATCAGAGAGGTGCTGCAGAGCCGCCGCTACAACCGGCGCATCAGGGACCTGGTCAAGGGCTTCATGATAGAGAGCTACATAGAGACCGGCTCTCAGGAGGTGGGCGGAGGCTGCTACGGCAAATCCATCACAGACCCCTGCCTGGGCTGGGAAGAGACCGAGGAGATGATCCTGCGGGCGGCGGATATGCTGTAAGGAGATATATACCATGAGCAAAGGACGCTTTGGCATCCACGGGGGCCAGTATATCCCCGAGACCCTGATGAACGCCGTCATCGAGCTGGACGAGGCTTACCTCAGCTGCAAGGACGACCCGGACTTCCGGCGGGAACTGTCGGAGCTGCTGAACGAATACGCCGGCAGGCCCTCGCGGCTCTATTTTGCCCGGCATATGACAGAGGACCTGGGCGGGGCAAAGATATATCTGAAACGGGAAGACCTGAACCACACCGGCGCCCACAAGATCAACAACGTGCTGGGCCAGGCCCTGCTGGCCAAGAAGATGGGCAAGACCCGCCTCATAGCAGAGACCGGAGCCGGCCAGCACGGCGTGGCCACCGCCACGGCGGCGGCCCTGTTCGGCATGGAGTGCGTGGTGTTTATGGGCGAGGAGGACACGGTGCGCCAGGCCCTGAACGTCTATCGCATGCGGCTGCTGGGAGCGCAGGTAGTGCCGGTCAGCACCGGCACCGCCACCCTGAAGGACGCAGTGTCCGAAGCCTTCCGTGAATGGACCAACAGGATATCGGACACCCACTACTGCCTGGGCTCGGTGATGGGGCCCCACCCCTTCCCCACCATAGTCCGGGACTTTCAGGCCGTGATCTCCGCCGAGATCAAAGAGCAGATGCTGGAGCGGGAAGGCAGGCTGCCGGACGTGGTGGCCGCCTGCGTGGGCGGCGGCTCCAACGCCATAGGCTCCTTTTATCACTTCATAGAGGACCGCAGCGTGCGGCTGGTGGGCTGCGAGGCGGCGGGCAGAGGCGTGGACACCTTTGAGACCGTGGCCACCATAGCCACCGGCAGAGAGGGCATATTTCACGGCATGAAGTCCTATTTCTGTCAGGACGAATACGGCCAGATAGCCCCGGTGTATTCCATATCCGCGGGCCTGGACTATCCGGGCATAGGCCCCGAGCACGCCTGGCTCCACGACACGGGCAGGGCCCAATACGCGCCGGTCACCGACGAAGAAGCGGTGGAGGCCTTTGAGTATATGGCCCGGACCGAGGGCATCATCCCCGCCATCGAATCTGCCCACGCGGCCGCCTGGGTCATGAAGGAGGCCCCCTCCATGCCCCGGGACGCCATCGTGGTGATCACTCTTTCGGGCAGGGGCGACAAGGACTGCGCGGCTATAGCCCGCTACAGGGGAGAAGACATCCATGAGTAAGATATACAAGGCTTTTGAAAAAGGCAAGGCCTTTATACCCTTTATCACCTGCGGCGACCCCGACCTCGCCACCACCGAAGCGGCGGTGAAGGCCGCCGCGGCCAACGGAGCCGGCCTCATAGAGCTGGGAATACCCTTTTCCGACCCCACGGCGGAAGGCCCCGTGATCCAGGGAGCGAACCTGAGGGCCCTGTCGGCGGGAGTCACCACCGACAAGGTGTTCGAACTGGTGAGCCGCCTGAGACAGACCGTGGATATACCCATGGTCTTCATGACCTATGCCAACGTGGTCTATTCCTACGGAGCGGAGCGCTTTATGGAGCGCTGCAGCCGGGAGGGCATAGACGGCGTCATCCTGCCCGACCTGCCCTTTGAGGAAAAGGGCGAGTTTCTCGCCGCCTGCCGCGCCCGGGGAGTGGACCTGATCAGCATGATCGCCCCCACCTCCGCCGACAGGATAGCCATGATAGCCAGGGAGGCCGAGGGCTTCCTCTACGTGGTCTCCAGCCTGGGAGTCACCGGCATGAGGAGCGAGATCACCACCGATCTCGGGTCCATCATAGAGACTGTGCGCCACAACACCTCTGTCCCCTGCGCCATAGGCTTTGGCATATCGAGCCCGGAGCAGGCCCGGAAGATGGCCTCCCTTTCCGACGGAGCCATCGTGGGCAGCGCCATCATCAAGCTGCTGGAAAAATACGGCCGGGAGGCGCCGGAGCGCATCGGCGGATTCGTCAGGGAAATGAAAGCGGCCGTGGACCGGGCCTGACAGGCCCAACGCTCCGCCGTCATCCCGGCGCCTGAGGCGCAAAAAAAAGGCCCCCTTCCGGGAGCCGGCGGCTTTGAGCCGCTCACATATATTTTGCTCTGATATACTCTTCGATGCCTTTGGCAGCTATCCTGCCGGCGCCCATGGCGGATATGACAGTGGCGCTGCCGGTGACCACGTCGCCGCCGGCAAATATGCCGGGGATATTGGTCATGCCGGTCTCCGGGTCCACGGGGATGCCTCCCCAGGAGAGGGTCTCAAGGCCGGGGGTGGTGTCCCTGATGAGAGGATTTGGGGTCTGTCCCAGGGCCACTATGGCGCAGTCGGCCGCGATGACCTCGGTCTTGCCCGTGGGCCTGGGGCGGCGTCTGCCGCTCTGGTCCGGCTCTCCCAGTTCCATCTCGCTGCACAGGACAGCCTGCAGGGTCTTCTCTCCCAAAAACTCAGCCGGCCCCAGCAAAAAGCGAAAACGCACCCCTTCTTCGGCGGCGTGGTGTATCTCTTCCTCCCGGGCGGGCATCTCGGCCCGGCTGCGGCGGTATATGATGGTCACGCTCTCGGCGCCGGTCCTGAGGGCCGTGCGGGCGCAGTCCATGGCTGTGTTGCCCGCGCCTATCACCACGGTCTTGCCGGGCTTGGGCATGGGGGTCAGATAGTCGCTGCGGCAGGCCCGCATCAGATTGATCCTGGTGAGCCATTCGTTGCCGGAAAACACGCCGGGCAGGTCCTCGCCCTTGATGCCCATGAGCTTGGGCGCTCCGGAGCCGGTGCCCAGAAATACGGCGTGAAAGCCCTCGTCAAAAAGGCTCGTCACCTCAAAGGCTCTGCCGGCGGGGGCGTTCGGGATGAACTCTGCCCCCAGAGCGCTGATCTGGTCTATCTCCCGGTCCAGCACCCCTCTGGGCAGCCTGAACTCGGGGATGCCGTAGCGCAGCACTCCGCCGGGCTTGTGCAGGGCTTCAAACACGGTCACCCTGAAGCCCTTCTTTGCCAGAGAGCCGGCCACCGTCAGCCCGGAGGGGCCGGAGCCTACCACCGCCACCCTGAAGCCGGCAAATTCATCCGTGGCTGCCGGGGAAATGGCGTCGCAGGCGCTGTCCGCGGCATAGCGTTCCAGCCTGCCTATGGCCAGCGGCTTGCCCGCCCTGGCCAGGATACATTGCTTCTGACACTGCTTTTCCTGAGGGCACACCCTGCCGCAGACTGCGGGCAGAGAGTTGGTCTCCATGATCACCGCCAGAGCGCCGGCGCTGTCGCCCTCTTTGATCCTGCGTATGAATTCGGGTATATTGACCCCCACGGGGCAGCCCTTCACGCACCGGGGATTCTTGCAGCTCAGACACCTGGAGGCTTCCAGTTCCGCCAATTCCTTTGTGTAGCCCAGAGCCACCTCGTCAAAGTTGCGGATCCTCTGCGAGGGTTCCTGGCAGGGCATCGATACCTGCGCCGTGCTCATATGCTGTTTTCAAGAGCCATTCTCTTTTGCTCCTGCTCCTCTTCAAAATAATATGCCTTGCGTTTTTTCAGCTCGTCCCAGTCCACCTGATGGGCGTCGAACTCGGGTCCGTCCACACAGGTGTAGCGCACCGCGCCGCCCACCTTCACCCGGCAGCAGCCGCACATGCCGGTGCCGTCTATCATGATGGGGTCCAGGCTGGCGGTGGCGGGCACGCCGTATTCTTTGGTCAGGTCGCTCACCGCCCTCATCATGGGCAGGGGACCTATGCACAGCACGCTGTCCAGAGCCTTCTCCTCCAGCAGCTCCCTGAGCACGTCGGTCACCAGCCCCTTCCGGCCGGAGGAGCCGTCGTCCGTGATCAGCAGCAGCCTGTCGGCAAAGGCTCTGATCTCGTCTGTGAGGAAAAACAGGCCCTTGGTCCGTGCGCCTATGATCACCGTCACCTCGTTCCCGTGCTCTTTCATGGCTTTGGCCACCGGGTAGGCGATGGCGGTGCCCACTCCGCCGCCTATAACGGCGACTCTGCCCAGGCCCTCCACCACGCTGGGATGGCCCATGGGGCCCGCCACGGACATGACGGGGTCGCCCTCCTCCGCCCGGGACAGCTCTATGGTGCTGCGGCCCACAGCCTGAAAGATCACGCTGATGGAGCCTTTGTCCCTGCGGGCGCCGCTGATGGTGAGAGGTATCCTCTCCCCTTTTTCGTCCCGGCAGATCATGACGAACTGCCCGGGCTTTGCGGCCGCCGCCACCAAAGGCGCATAGATCTCTATCTCCGTAATGGTGTCCGAGATCCTTCTTTTGGAGAGCACTCTGCTCGCCAGATCCCGGGATCCCACCTCCGAAAGACGGCAGGGACTGCCGTCGGCATGAACTATCATCGATACTCCTTACCGCCCCCCGCGGGGCGCGTCGCTATAGTTTTTCCGTCCTGTTGCCTGCGATCACCTTGTTGGCGCCGGAGGACATATCCAGCAGGGGCCGGGCCTTGCCGGGCTGCTGCAGCAGGTTGTCCTGCAGGTATATATAGTCCGCCCCCTCGTCTATGATCACCGCCGGCACCTCGCCGGTCCCCATCAGCAGGCAGTCCTTCACCCACACCCTTTGGGCCTTGCTGCCCAGGCGTATCGCCGGGCTTGCGCTCTGGATGACGCAGTCGGATATGGTGAGCTTGTTGGTATAAAAGGGCTTCCAGTATATGCCGGAATAATCGTGGTCTATGCCGGTGTAGGCGCCGTCGCCGAAGCCCCGGATCTGGGTGTCCTTGATGACTCCGTTGAAGCCTATGGCCTCGGGGAGGACCCGGATGCCCACGCCTCCCTTGTTGACCAGCACGTTGCAGCCCAGCACCGTGAAGCCCAGGACTCCCCGGAAGTCGAAGCCGCAGTCCACCGCCTCTATCCAGCAGTTGGTAAAGGCGTAGCCCAGGCTGATCACGCTCTCATTGGCGTCCGGCCGGGCCGTGAGGGTCTGGCGGAAAAAGCACTTGGCCCCTATCACAAAGCAGGCGTTGAAGGTGGCTCCGTCCTGACGGCCGAAATCAAAGGCTATGAGATGGTGGGCGGCGTAGGCCTTCTCCGTGAAGGGGCCTATGCGGGAGGGGAAAAAGTGCACGTTCTCAAACCTGTTCACGTCCAGCCCGCCGCTGAGGCGGAAGCCCCGCCAGTGGCAGAAGGCCTTGATGTTGGCAAAATAGCACTGCCCCGCGTTGGCTCCCCCCGGATAGGGAGTGGACACTCCGATCCAGGCGCCGTCTATGTCTATGTATTCCAGGCTCACGTTGCAGCCGGCTATCTCAAAGGCCGCATCGTACAGATCGGGCTTTTCCATCTTCTCCGGGGTCAGGTTGTCCGGATAATACACCGCCGCCCCCTTCACCGCCGAATAGGAGTTCATGCGGAAGGCGGGGCCGTCCCTGTGCCTGACGTGAAAGGTGGAGGTGGTGTTTTCCCAGCTGTCGCCCTGTCCCAGGAGCACGGTCCGCTGAGGGATGGTCACGGTCTTTTCCAGCGCCATGACTCCCGCAGGCAGACGCACCACCCCTCCGCCTGAGGGCAGGCTGTCAATGGCCCTTTGCAGGGCTGCCGCGCAGGGAGCGGCGCCGTCGGCCGTGACGCCGAAGTCAGCCGCCATGACCTCTCCCGACGGCGAGACCGCCGAAGCGCAGAGAGAGCCGGCGCAGAGTACCAGGAGCAGCGCGGAGAGCAGTCTGGTCATTTGGCAGCCTCCTTTTGTCGCAGGTCTTCGGTCAGGTTGTCCCGCAGGACCACGTCCCTGCCGGAGGGCCGGGGGCCTCCCCAAAGGGACATGCCGTCGTTTTCCAGCTGAAATATATTGTCGCTCACGGTGCAGCCCGCGGCCTCCGGGTCTATATCCATGGCGGGACTGCCGGACAGCAGACACCCCTGCACCCACGCCCGGCAGCAGTTTTTGCCCAGCCGGACGGCGGGGGCCGCCCTCTGGATGATGCAGTCGGACACAGTCAGCTTGTTCAGGGCGTTGGGAGCCCACCACTTGTATTCCATATCGTATTCCACGCCGGTAAAGGTCTTGCCGGGGTAGCCCCGGATCTGGGTGGAGTTGACCACTGCGTTGTAGGCGATGCATTCGGCGCGGACCCTCACGCCCACGCCTTTGTCCTTGACCAGTATGTTGGAGCCGGCTATGGTAAAGCCGCACACGCCGGCGAAGTCAAAGCCGCAGTCCACGTTTTCTATCCAGCAGTTCATGAAACTGTAGCCCAGGGACTGGCTCCACTTGCCGTCGATGCCGTTGTCCCGGTCCTGCCTGAAAAAGCCCTTGCCCCTGATGATGAAGCAGGAGTTCATCATGCAGCCGTCCTGCCTGCCGAACTCAAAGCCTATCAGGTTGTCCATGGAAAAGCTGCCGCCCTTGGCGGTCTGGCTGGGGAAAAAGTGGATGTTCTCAAACCGGTTGATGTCCGCCGCCCCCGTGAGATAAAAGCCCCGATAGTGGCAAAAGGCGTTGATGTTGGCAAAATAGCACTGTCCCGCATTGGCCCCCCCCTGAGGCGTGGAGCAGAATATCCAGGCCCCGTCCACCGAGATGTATTCCAGGGTATTGTTGCAGCCTATGAGGACCACGCAGGGGGGATACTCGTCGGGCTGCGCCATCTTTTCGTCGGTGAGATTGTCCGGATACCGCATGCACACGCCCTTTATGGCGCAGTGGGTCAGCAGGGAAAAGGCGGGGCCCTCCCTGTGCCTGATCACAAAGGTGGTGTGGGTGTTTTCCCAGCCGGCGCCGGCCCCCTCCAGAGTCACCCTGTCGGGCACCGTGACAGGCTTGTCCATCAGGATGAGGCCCGCAGGCAGCCGCACCACGCCCCCCTGGGTATTTTCGGTGTTCAGAGAGTCCATGGCCCTCTGCAGGGCCGCGGCGGAAGGGGTCCTGCCGTCGGCCGTGACGCCGAAGTCCGCCGCATTGACCTCTGCGGCAGGCTTGAAGGCCTTTTGCTCGCCGGCCCACAGGGCCGCCGGCAGGGCCAGCAGCAAGAGTATCACACACAGCTTTTTCATTGGGCGTCACCCGCCTTGGGCTTTTGCTTCGACAGATCCTCAAAGACGTTGTTCTCTGTCACAGTCCCCTTCAGGCCGGGAGGGCACTCAATAGGCCCCGGCCGGGAGGCATCCTCGACCTGGAAAATGTTGTCCTTCACATATACGTATTCCGCGCCCCTGTCTATCTGGAGGGCGGGGCTTTTGTCCGTCCCGGACAGCAGGCAGCCCTTTATCCACGCCCTGCGGGCATTGCCGCGGATGCGTATGGCCGGCGAGGCGCCCTGTATCTGGCAGTCGGAGACGGTGAGCTTGTTCATGCCGTTGTGGGACCAATATTTCAGCCGCAGGTCATAATCTATGCCGCAAAATTCATTGTCGCCGCCGAAGCCCCTTATCTGGGTGCCGGTCACGGCTCCGTTGTAGGCTATGGTCTCGGCCGCTATCCTTATGCCGACGCCGCCCTTGTTGACCAGCACGTTGCAGTTCACTATGTTGAAGCCGCACACGCCTTCTATGTCAAAGCCCGTGTCCACCGCCTCTATCCAGCAGCCGAAAAAGCCGTAGCCCAGAGAGGCGTTGTAGGGCAGCTCCGCTATACCTCCGCTGGAGCCCGGACCGGGAGAGTCCGTCCCCTGGCGGAAAAAGCCCTTGCCCATGATGATGAAGCAGTCGGTGAACATGGCTCCGTCCTGCCTGCCGAACTCAAAGCCTATGAGGTTGTGGGCAAAGTAGGCGTCGCCCTCCGTGTATTGGTTGGACCGGGAGGGAAACAGGTGCACGTTCTCGAACCGGTTGATGTCCGCCGCCCCGCTGAGCCAAAAGCCCCGGTGGTGGCAAAAGCCGTTGATGTTGGAAAAGAGGGACTGGCCGTTGTTGGCCCCCGTGCCCGCGCTGGACACTCCGATCCAGGCGCCGTCCAGATTGACGTATTCCAGGCTCACGTTGCTGCCGCGGAGCTCAAAGGCCGGGTCGTAGCGGTCGGGCCGGCGCATCTTCTCGTCGGACAGGTTGTCCGGGTATTCCACCGACACCCCCTTCACGCCGCAGTAGGACCCCAGGGAAAAGGCGGGGCCCTCCCTGTGCCTGACGTAAAAGGTGGTGTGGGTGTTTTCCCAGCTGTCGCCCGCTCCGAACAGATACACGTTCTCCTTCACGGTCACGGTCCTGTCCAGCAGGATGATGCCTGCAGGCAGGCGCACCCTGCCCCCGGCTGCGCCGGGCAGGCTGTCTATGGCCTTTTGCAGAGCCTCGGCCGAGGGGGTCCTGCCGTCTGCAGCCACGCCGAAGGCGGCGGCGTCCACCGACTGCGAGGGCTCCACCGGGTTGGCGAAGGCGGCCGCAGCCGCCAGGATCAGCGCTATTGCCGCAGCAAACAGCTTCATTATGCGGGGCCCCAGCAGATCTTTTCGCCGCCCAGCAGGTGCAGATGCAGATGCATCACGGTCTGACCGCCGTCCTCCCGGCAGTTGATCATGAGGCGGTAGCCGCTCTCGCTGATACCCTCCTTGCGGGCCAGCTCCCTGGCCACCTCTATCATATGGGCCACCAGGGACATATCGCCGCATTCGTCTATGCAGGGTATATGCTCCTTGGGCACTATTAGGATGTGCACCCTGGCCAGGGGATTGATGTCCCTGAAGGCCGCCGTGGTGTCGTCCTCGTATATCAGGGAGCCGAAGGCTCCGGAGGCTATTTGGCAAAATATACAGTCTGTCATCTCTTTATCTCCTTTCTCAGCCCAGATTGACCTTCAGCTCCAGGTCCTTGCTGTTGCCGAAGTCGTCCACCGCTCTCACCTTCACAGTCTTTTCGCCCGTTGCTCCCTCCGGCAGGGCAAAGGAAGCCTCAAAGTCCGTCTCCCGGGTGTCAAAGACTCCCTTGGGAGACCGGCAGGACATCCACAGGAGCCCGTCATAGGAGAACTGGACCCCCGCTATCACCCCGATGGTGGGACAGGAGGCCTTGCCCTTGATGGACAGCTTGCCGTTTTCCGCGGCTGCGGCGGCCTCCAGCAGAGGCTCGGAGTTGCATATGAGGGCCTCGGCAGAGGCGACGGCGGCTATTGCCCCCTCCGGATTGGAGGGCTCGTCGGTCACTTGCAGCTCTATGAGCCAGCGGCCGTCCTCCAGCCCGGCGGTGTCTATCTCCCGGGAGGTCTCGGGCTTGGCGTCGGCCTTGGGCAGCCCGTCCGCGGCGGGATATATCACCCTGCGGTCTTCCGAGCCGGGCTTCCGGGCAGTTATCACAGGGATCCAGGAATCGTTGTCCGGGTCGGACACCTCCCATTCCATCTTGGTCTTGCCCGACAGCTTCTGGCCGAAGGCGGGAGCCTTCAGCTTCACGGAGGGGGCCCTGTTGGCCATGAAGTAGCTCAGGGTGATCTTGTTAAAGGAGCCCTGCAGGCTCTCGTTGAACCTGGCGCAGATCCTGCCTGCCCCGAAGGGGGTATTCTTCTCCAGAGGCTTGCGGCCGTCCCCCTTGTCCACGGACCAGCTGATGCCGCCGGCGGGGGCGGAGGCCTCCTGCAGGCTCACCGTGGTCCCCAGGTCTATGAGCTCCGTGGAGTAGATGCACTCGGAGGGATGCAGGCGTATCTCATACACTCCGCCGGGGTTGACTCCCGACAGGTAGGCCCTGCCCTGCCCCGAGAGGGCTATGTCGGAGAACTGAAACGCTCCCCTGAACTCGTCCACGGCCCAGTTGCCGTCGGGGAAGATGCGTATGACCTGATCCCTGCCGGCAAAATACACGTTGCCCGTCTCGTCGCTGACCGCCCTGAAGCAGTCGCCTATCTTCTCGGCTATCTTGGTGAGGCCCGAGTTGTATTTGACTATCATATTCTTGCCGGCCACGTAGGCGTACACGTCTCCCGAGGGGCTCACGGCCACGCAGTTGACGCTGCCTCCCATGTCGTTCATCAGCACCTGCAGCCCGGAGCCCGTGTATCGCACCAGCTGCTTTTTGGTGCCTATGATGACGCTGCCGTCGGGAGCGGCGGCAAAATCGGTGGTATATACTCCTCCGTGCCGCAGGGACCGGGACTTCACAAAGTCGGCGGAGCAGATGCACAGCTCGTCCGAGTCGGCAAAGCCCACCATCAGCTCCCCGCCTGCAAGAGGAATGACGTCGGATATGTATTTGTGGTCAAAGGCCGCGGCTTCCACCGCTTCCCGGCCCTCTATGCGGAACACCTTGCCGGAGGGAGCCGTGGAGGCGTAGAGGCCCCCGGAGGTCTTGATGAGCCTGGTCACCCACAGGTCCTCCAGGCCGCAGACTTTGGACAGCTTTTCGCCCTCCTTTTTCAGATAGACGCCGGCGGCAAGGCCGGTGCCTATATACAGCCCCTCCTCGGTCTGCAGGGAGCAGGTGGCCATCTGCTCGGGTACCTGCAGCTCGGAGAGCCGCTCCACCGTGGGATAGATGGCGTTGTCCTTGCCCATGCTGCAGCCGGTGAATTCACCCTTTGCCAGCTCTCCCTCCTTCAGCTCCAGCTGAGAGGGCCGCTTGGACACGGTGGTCTCGGGCTTCTTGTCCTGAGGCTTGGGCTCTTCTTTCTTGTCCTCCGGCTTCTTGTCCTCGGCCTTCTCCCCCGGTTTGTCCTCGGCCTTGTCCCCGGACTTGACGGCTTCCTGCTCCTTCTTCACGGTCTCCAGGGCCTCGTCCAGCTCGCCCGCCAGACGCAGGAGCCCGCTCCGGTCGCCGGCAAAGAGGCTCTCGGGGTCCCGGGGGGACAGTATGCGCGCGGACAGAGGCTTGCCCTGGACGTCCTTGGCGCTGACCCCCGTGTTGTTCTTCACGGGCACGGACATGACCACCGCGCCCATGGGGATGTATTCGTCTGTCTTGAACACGGTCTTGTAGTCCAGCTTTTCCGTGGTGAACACGGAGTTGTTCACGCTGGCAAAGAGCTGATTCATGTAGGGAGGCATATCCCGCAGCTTGTTGCCGGCTACCACCAGCACGTCGCCGGTGGCGGGAATGAGCCTGATGACCAGCTCGTTGTTCTTGTCAAAGTCCATGGTCTTCTTGAGATATTGCTCAAAGGAGGTGGAGTTGTCCTGAGTGTCTATGACGCTGATCAGGGTGTTGTTGCCCTGCCTGGAGGTGGGCGCCAGCTCGATGGCGTCGGACAGGGCGCCGCCGTAAACCAGGATGGACAGATTGCCGTCCTCCAGATTGTCGGGGACGTGCAGGGTCTTGGTCTCCGTGAAGGTGGTCTCGCTGCCGTAGGGCCTCATCACCAGACCTATCTCCAGGTCCTCGCCGGCCTTCAGCTCCTTCTTGTTCATGAACACTCTCTCGATGTAGGCGTATTTGTTGCCGCTGTCCAGCTCTATGTCCACGTCTATGGACTTCAGCCGCTTGTAGCCGTATTTGCTCTGGGTGACCTTGGAGAGCACCTTGGTCATCTCAGACATGATCTGCCAGGCTACGTCGGACTCGGAGGTGTAGTAGTTGGTGAAGGAATATTTCTCGCCGTCGGCCAGCTCAAAATCGTAGGTGGCGCGGCAGTTCACTCCGCTCTGCTGGGGCCGGACCCGGATGTAGGTCTCCACCACGGGCATGACGGCGTAGTCCCTGAAGTAGTATTCGCCGCTGGCCACCTTGCACCGGATGGTCTTTTCCCGGCCGGTGGCCCTGTCCCTCACGTGGGTGTTCACGGGGGTCATGCTGGCCACGCCGTTGATCTCGCCGGCTATGGCGTAGGGCCTGTCCTGATAGATGCGCCCCACTATGTCCAGAGGCACGGAATATTTGTGGGATATCTCATAGCCCGAATACACGTCCACCACGTAGGCCTTGCACATGGGGATGGAGGTAGGGCCTATCTCGTCCATGGGATGGCCGAAGGCCAGCAGCTTGTTGCCCGAGCGCCAGGTGACTGTACCGGTGCCCACCGCGTTGATGTCGCCGGTGATGATCACGGCGCCCACCGCGGCTCCGGGCTGCAGGCTGGCTCCCTTGGCATCGGGCAGGGAGGCCGTGTCGGCCCCGGCCCCCGCCACGGGCACAAAGCCGCTGCCCTTGAAGGTGTCGGCAAACATGCTGCGGGTCGCGGGGCTCAGGCCCGATACGGACAGAGGTATCTGCAGCCTGGCGGGATCGGACACCCTGCGGGAGCCGGAGGCAGCCCCGCTCTCGTTGAGCCTGGGGTCCAGGGTCTCCAGCATGTCGTGTATGGGAGTCAGCATGCAGGTGTTTTCCTTGTTCCACCCGCGGCCGTAGGCCACGGCGCCCACCAGCTTGCCGTTGATGTAGCAGGGGCTGCCGCTCATGCCCTGGATGACCCCGGACATACGCTGGTCTATGAGAGGGTGCTTCAGCTTCACCAGGATGAGGTCGCCTCCGGAATTGGCCTCCTTCAGGATGCCCCGCACCTCAAAATCGAACCTTTCGATCTTGGTCCCGTGAAAGACCGTGAGGCCGTAGCCCTTCATGCCCCGCTTTATCTGGCTGACAGGCATCAGGTCCCGGGTCAGGTCCGCAGGCAGCCCGCTCTGGGCAAAGGCTCCCCACGCAAACACCAGCAATAGCAGCGTCAAAACAAATCTTCTCATAGAATCACCTAAAAATATTTTCTGTCCAGGCTTCTGTACTGGACCGCTTCGCCTATATGCGCGGCGCATATAGTGTCCTTTTCCTCCAGGTCGGCCAGGGTCATGGCCATCTTCAGTATCCGGTCGTAGGCTCTGGCCGAGAGCCTCAGCCTCTTGACGGCTTCGCCCAGCAGGTTCCGGGCTTCGTTGTCTATGGACAGCTCCTGCAGCATGGCGGGAGTCATGCGGGAATTGGACCACACCCTGGAGCCGGCAAAGCGGCGCAGCTGCCGCTCTCTGGCCCGGATGACTCTCTGCCTCACCGCGGCGGAGGTCTCGCCGCTGCCCCTCCCCATCAGCTCTCCGGCGGAGAGGCGGGGCATCTCTATATGCATATCTATCCTGTCCAGGAGAGGCCCGGACAGCCTGTGTCTGTATCGATTGATCTCACCCGGCGAGCACCGGCAGTCCCGCTCGGAATCCCCCAGGTAGCCGCAGGGGCAGGGGTTCATGGCGCAGACCAGCATGAAGGAGGCGGGATAGGTGATGCGGCTGTTGGCCCGGGATATGGTCACCACCTTGTCCTCCAGGGGCTGGCGGAGTATCTCCAGGGTCTCCCTGCCGAACTCGGGGAACTCGTCCAGAAACAGCACCCCGTTGTGGGCCAGGCTCACCTCTCCCGGCTTGGGATAGGTGCCGCCGCCCGCCAAGCCTGCCGCCGATATGGTGTGGTGGGGCGCCCGGAAGGGACGGCTGGCCACGAAGGACCGGCCCCTCAGCAGATGGCCGCTGACGGAATAGACGGTGGTGGTCTCCAGAGCCTCTTCGGGAGTCAGGGGAGGCAGGATGGTGACCAGGCGTTTTGCCAGCATGGTCTTGCCGCTGCCCGGAGGCCCTATGAGCATGATGTTGTGCCCTCCGGCGGCGGCCACCTCCATGGCCCGCTTGGCCTGCTCCTGGCCCTTGATGTCGCTCATGTCCATGTCCCACTCGCCGGCAGACAGGGTGTTTTGCCATTCGTCGGGAGGAGCGCAGGGGCTCACGGGCAGGCCCTGAAGTATGTCCACCAGCTCCGTCAGAGTGTTGATGCCGTAGATCTCGGCGTCTTCCACTATGGCTGCCTCTCTGGCGTTTTCCATGGGGACTATCACTTTTTTGTGGGTCTTGCAGAGGTTCATCACCGCAGGCAGCACTCCGGACACGCCTCGGAGGCCTCCGTCCAGAGCCAGCTCGCCCAGGATCAGATAGTCCTCCAGAGCTTCCGGAGGGACCTGGCCCGTGGCCACCAGGATGGCGGCGGCTATGGGCAGATCGAAGGAAGGCCCTTCCTTGCGGATGTCTGCGGGAGCCAGGTTCACGGTGATCCGCCTGGGCGGGAAGTCATAGCCCGAATTGCGGACGGAAGCCTTGACCCGCTCGATGGATTCTCTGACAGCCGTGTCCGGCAGACCCACCAGCTTGAACTCGGGCATACCCGGAGAGCAGTCGATCTCCACGACCACCTCGGTGACCTCCATTCCGTTTACCGCGGCGGAAAAAACCTTTGCCAGCATATCTGTCTCCTCGCTGAAAATAATCAATATTATTATATACTTATCCCGAGGAGATTGTCAAACGGCAGGTGTGCTATAATAAATGTGTGCCCCGGGGCGCAGCAGCGCGTATATATGAGGGAGAGCGCGTTTGTTCCGGCAAAGAAGCGCGCGTGCTCCTCAGGCGCCGGACGCGGCCGGCGGCCCCCCCCTTTGAAAACGGCAGCAAACACACCTTTGTAAAACACATAACGGAGAAATAATATGATGAGGATACTGTTATCGCTTGTACTTATCGCCCTGCTGGGCTCTCAGGTCCAGGCCAACGTAAAGCGGCCCACGCTGGCCAAAAACCGCCGGCCACCCAGGATACTGTTTCTGGGCAACAGCTTCACCTATTTTCACGACCTCTACAAGGAGGTGGCCCGCCTGACCGGCGGAGAGACCGCCCAGAACGTGAAGGGCGGCGCGGCCCTGGCCGAACAGCTGAACCCGGAGACCGAGCTGGGCAAGAACGCCCGGCTCCTCCTGCAGCAAAAGTGGGACTACGTGGTGCTGCAGGAGCAGTCCTCCAAGCCCATGACCAACAGAGAGGCCTTTCTGGACTCGGCTGCCGGGCTGTGCCTGCTGGTCCGGGAGGCGGGCGCCAAGCCGGTGTTTTACGCCACCTGGCCCTACCAAAAGGGCTCCGAAAAGCTGGCCTCCACCGGCAGGAGCTACACGGAAATGTTTGTAGCCCTGACCGAAGCCTACCACGAAGCCGCCCGCCAAAATGACGCCCTCATAGCAGACGTGGGCACCGCCTTTTACAACTCGCAGGAAACGCTCCTCGAGCCGGACAGCTTTCACCCCAACAAGGCCGGCACAGCCCTGGCCGCCGAGATCATCTCCGGGGTGATAATGAAGGACCGGAAGTAGGACCTGCGGGGAATCGTTGATGACAAAGCGGCTCCTTGCGGAGCCGCTTTGCTGCGCCGGTTCGGCGGTTGAGGGCTTGTGCTTTCTCTGCCGCGCGGATCCTTGAGCGGCCTTCGGCCGTCGGTGCCCCCGTAGATCTCCGAGCGTCCCTGGCAGAGCCAATGGCGCGAGATGACGCGGGGGATTATTGCGACCGCGAGGATGACGACCGGTGTTTCCCTGCCGGCAGGCGCGCAGCCCTGCCGGCGCGCAGCATCAAAGAGCGCCTTTCGCGGGCGCTGCTGCGCTCGCAAAAGGCGCTCTGGTCCGGATGACGCTATACCGGAGCTTTACGCATAGACTCCCTTGAAGGCCAGGGCGGCGGCGCCCAGTATGCCCGCCTTGTTGCCCAGCTGCGAGGTCACTATGTCGCAGTGCTCGCTGAGGCAGTCGATGGCCAGCTCCATGGCGGTCTCCCGTATGCGGTCAAAGAGTATTTGGCTGCGGGCTATGCCGCCGCCTATGACTATGAGGGAGGGGTCAAAGCTGTTGATGGTGTTGGCCACGGCTATGCCCATATAGTAGCCCACTTCGCTGAGGGTCTCGCAGCAGACTATGTCCTTTTCCCGGGCAAACTGGTCTATCATCCGTGGGGTGATATCCATCAGCTTGCCGTCGGTGGCCTCCCACAGCTTGCTCTTGCGGCCGGACAGCACCTTTTGCATGGCCCTGTTGATGATGGCGTCCCGGTTGCAGAGGGCCTCCACGCAGCCGTATCTGCCGCAGCCGCAGCGGGGGCCGTGGGATTCGATGATGATGTGCCCCAGCTCCGGCGAAGCAAACATGCCCCTGTAGGCCTCGCCTCTCACGATGAGGCCGCTGCCCACGCCGGTGCCCAGGGTAAACATGACCATGATCTCCGCGCCCTTGCCGGCGCCGTAGGTGTATTCGCCGAAGCTGGCCACGTTCACGTCGTTGCCCATATAAAACTCATAGCCCGTCTTTTGCCTCAGGGGCTCGTAGATATTGGCTCCGTCCCAGCCGCTGAAGTTGGGGGACCAGAGCACCACGCCCTCGTCCGCCTTGTGGATGCCCGGGGCTCCCATGCCGCAGGCTATGATATCCTCGTGGGCCTTGCCCGCCTCTTTGATCGCTCCCTCCACGGAGGCTGCTATCTGTGAGGTGGTCACGTCCACGCCCTTTTCGGAATAGGAGGGCAATTCCACCTCGCTCAGCAGGTTGCCTTCCCTGTCCGCTACCGAGGAGGTGACGGTGGTGCCTCCCAGGTCTATGCCCACTACATACTGTCCTTTGTCATTTCTCATGTTGCTTCTCCCTATGCGCCAGCAGGGCTGTCTCCCTTATCTTGAGCCAAATAAACAGGGCGCCGAAACACAGCGCCGCCGTCGGGATCCCGCATTTCACACGCGCGAGCCCGCAGATGGCTCCGAAGCCCAGCAGCATGCCGGCTGCAAAATAAAATATAATCCTTTTATCCACGGCGGCCCTTTCCCTTGCCAGCCGCAGAAGGGCGGCCAGCAGGGTCATACAGGCGCACACGCACACGTAGCAGTAAAAATCTCCCGAAGAGGCGGCGGCCACGGGCAGCACCGCTGCGGCAGGTATCCCCGCCAGCCCCGCGGCAAAGCCTCCCGCCGCACACACCGCGGGCCAGGGCAGCTCAAAATGCAGACAGCAGCCCAGGATGCCGGTCAGGAGGGCCAGTATCCACAGGCAGATGCCCCAGCGCACCGCCTTCAGCCCCGCCGCGGTCAGGAGCCGGGCGCCGGCAAAGGAGGCCAGCACCGCCGCCAAAAACATTTCCAGCAGCTCAAGGGGCCGGGCGAGCAGCAGGCCTCTCTGCCACAGGAGGAGCCCCGCCACCCCCGCCAGATTGAACAGGTTGATATACACGGCGGCGGGCCCGGGCTTGATCTTCAGCAGGCCCCGGAAGAAAAAGCTGCCCCATTCCCGCAGCGGGCAGCCGCAGAGGAACATGAGGAACCCGCCCGCAAAGCCGCCTCCCGTCATGAACAGGCCGCCTCTGTTTTTGTGGATCAGCTCGTATATATCTCTACTCACCTATGACCTCGACGCCCATTTTTCTCAGTGTCTCCCTTGCGGGCTCCGGATCCGCCGGCTCCGCGTCCAGGCTGTAGTCCATGCCCAGCGACGCGTATTTGCCGGCGCCGATCCTGTGATATTTGAGTATCTCCACGGGGTGCCGCTCCGGCAGGCTCAGGACAAACTCGCCTATCCCGGCGATCTCCGTGTCGTTGACTCCCGGTATGAGGGGGGTCCTGAATATGATGCGGGCTCCCAGCCCGGAGAGGAAGGCTATATTTTCCAGTATGACGCGGTTGGGAGCGCCGCACCACCGGCGGTGCTTGTCGGGGTCTATCAGCTTGACGTCCACGTAAAACAGGTCCGTGAGGGGCGCTGCCGCCTCCGGCCAGGCCCGGGAGGTGAAGAGATTGGTCTCCACCGCCGTGTCGAGGCCCTGTTCTTTGGCCGCCTGCAGCAGGGCCAGGGTAAACTCCGGCTGATAGAAGGGCTCGCCCCCGGATATGGTCATGCCGCCGCCGGAGGTCTCATAAAAGATCCGGTCCTCCATGACGGTCCGCATCACGTTTTCCACCGTGTCCTCATAGCCAAACAGCTCCCGGGCGCCGTAGGCGCACACCTTGGCGCATTTGCCGCAGGCTATGCAGAGGCTCCTGTCAAAGGCGCCGGGCTTCATGGCTCCGGTGGGGCACACCCTGACGCACTCGCCGCAGCCGGCGCAGCGAAAGTCATAAAAGGCCAGCGAAGGCTCCGGGGAGATGGACTCGGGATTGTGGCACCACTTGCAGGAAAGGGGGCACCCCTTCAAAAACACGGTGGTCCTGATGCCCGGACCGTCGTGTATGGAAAACTTTTGTATATTAAACAGTCTGCCCGTCGTCTCCACCTATCTCTCCCAAAAACAAGAATTGCTGGGCCCAGCCCGCCAGGCCGCCGAAACGGTCCCTGAAGGCTCCCGCCGTCTGCCTGTAAACGCGGGCCGAAAGAGGGGCCTCCGGCAGGCCGAAATATTTGACGCCTATCTGATGTATATGGGTGTCCACGGGCACCGCCTGCTGAAAGTCCAGGCCGAAGAGGCAGATGCAGTCCGCCAGCTTGGGCCCTATGAAGGGCTGCCCGGTGAGCAGCTCCCGGGCGCCGGGGTAGTCCAGGCTGCGCAGCCGGGGGAAAAAGTCTGCCGGCAGGCTGCCGGCGCAGCGGCGCATGTTCCGCCCCCGGAAGGCCAGCCCCCTGATGGCGGTGAGCCGGTCCTCCTCCTGGGCGCCTATCACCCGGGCGGAGGGGAACTCCTTCCACACTCTGCCCTCTGCCTCTGCCACCGGGGTCCCGCACAGCTCTCTCAGCTCCCGGAGACCCGCCTTGATGCGGGGTATATTGTTGCAGGCGGTGGCCATAAAGGAGAAAAAGGTCTCCTCCGCGGGCTGCCGCAGGATCCTCAGGCCCCGCCAGCGCTCTATGAGGGGAGCCAGCCCCGGGTCCGCCTCCGCCAGCCGGCTGTATATCCGGCTCACGTCGCAGTCCAGGCGGAAATAGTGTCTCAGATATTCTTCGTTGTCCTCCCGCTCCGGCAGGCCTTCCCACAAAAGACAGCCGTCTCCGACCCGGAGACGGAAATATCTGCCCGACGTCACGCCGCGCCACCAGCCGCCTTCGCATTCCCAGCCGAAGGCCTGGCCGGACTCAAAGCACAGCCCGAGGTCCAGAGGGCTGCCCTCCAGGGGGATGGCGTTCATTTGGCGGCGCTCACAGCGTCCTTCAGCAGCTTGCCGTTGGCCTTCCAGGAGTAGTTGTCCTCCACTATTTGCCGGGCGTTCTTCCTCAGCCGGTCGGCAAAGTCTCTGTCCTGCAGCTTCTCCCAGGCCGCCACCATGTCCGCGGGGGTGTTGGCTATGAGGATGCACTCGTCCGCCGGGGTCACCCGCAGGCCCTCGGCCCCGTCCTTGGTGGCTATGACCGGCACGCCCGCCGCCATGGCCTCGGTGATCTTGCCCACGGCGCCTATGCCGCCCATAATGGGGATCACCACCGCCTGGCTGGTCTTGAAGGCCTCTCTGATGTCTCTCACAAAGCCCAGGGGGACCACCTTCTCGTTGAAGAGGGTGTTCTTTTGGGACTCCAGATACCTGCCGGTCACGTAGAGGGTGACGCCCCTTTTGTAAAATTCGTCGGCAAAATGGTCTCTGTAATACCTGACGGCGTTCAGATTGCCCTCCTCCGTCACAGAGCCCGTAAAGAGCAGCCGGTTTTCGTCCGGCATCCAATCCTCCGTGTCAAAGGCCTCCGTGTCTATGGCGTCGGGGAGCACCGTCAGATTGAGGGCGGACTGCTTGTTCAGATAATACACGTCCCTTTCCCGGGGCAAAAACAGAGTGCTGAATTTGGAGGCCAGCCCGGTCTCTATGGCCGCAGTCTTGGACCATTCAAAGGCGCCGGTGAGCTTTTTGAACATGCCGCCGCCGCTGTTTTCCTTTTGCACGGCTATATATTCGCAGCGCAAAAAGTCTCCCAGGGCGGGTATTTTGGTCTCAAAGGGGGCGTACACCGCCGCCTCTATGCCAAATACAAACAGGAGGTCCGGCTTCAGAGCCAGAGTCTCGCGGAACAGCTTTTCCTTGCAGACAGTGTCGGGATGCTGCCTGAAATCCGAGAGGTGGGCGGGAGGCGGCAGCAGCGCCACAGTCTTGAACAGAGAGCCCTTGTCCTCGGGCTTGGTGTCGCTAAAGCCCATAAAATACAGCTCGTGACCCTGCAATTTGAACTGCTTCATGATATAGAGCAGTCTCCTCATCCGCTTGTCACCCGCAGGCTTGGGATATTCGGCGGCGATAAACAGCACCTTCATAGGGAGGCCTCGCAATAGATATTTGATATTATTATTATACTATAATACCACGATTTTTGCAAACGGTTTTACGCAAAAAAAGAGAGAGCCCGCGGGCTCTCTCTTGTGATGTCTCGGATTATTCGTCGACGCCGGTGTCACCGTTCTTGTAGTTTCTGTCGGTGTCCTTGCTGATCAGACTCATGTATCTCCACATCTCCTGTCTGCCGTTAATGAAGTCATTAACGTTGTTAGGCCAGTTGATGTCCCAGCCTCTGTAAGGAGGCCACTTGGCTCCGCCGCCGAAACCGGCCGAGGGAGACAGACCGTTGTTCTTCCACCAGAACTGACCAACAGCAACGGTGGAGGCATGGCCGTCACCAAAGGCGCAGACGACTTTGTCGCTGGGCTTCCAGTAGTCGGTACCGTCAACGAAGTCCATCTGATGGAACGGGAAGGTCTCGTGCATCATGATGTAGTTGGCAGGGAAGCTCATCTTGCCCATGGGTACAGGAGCAGACATGCCGGCGTTGGAAGCATCACCATGGGTGAAGCCGTTCTGAGGCTGATGGCGTCCGCACTTGTAGATGGAGGAGCGAAGCAGGTAGGAGTTGATCCTCTTGACCTGAGCGCAGGTGAATTCCTTGTCGGCCTGAGGGTCGGAAGGACAAATGAACATGGCTCCGTTCTTCACGTAGGGGGTCATGATGGCGCGGAAGGAATACTTGGTCATGTAGTCCTTGTAGGTGGCGTTGCCCGGCCAGGGGTTGGCGTAATGGCACCACCAGGCGTCATAGTCCAGGCTGCCGGCGCCGGCCATGTCAGTAGCTCCCTGATAAACAGAGGGGAAGCACTCGTCCCAGTCGGACGCGTACATGATCACGGCGGTGGCCAGCTGCTTCACGTTGGAGAGGCACTGGGTACCTCTGGCCTTTTCTCTCGCCTGAGCAAAAACAGGGAAGAGAATGGCTGCCAGAATGGCGATGATAGCGATAACTACCAAGAGTTCGATAAGGGTGAAACCTTTCTTCATTTGATTCTCCTTGTTTTTATTAACAACTATATGTTATCATCTTTAAAACTATTTTTCAAGGGGGTTTGTTCCACGAGACTTGAAAAAAAGCCTGTTTTTCTAAAAAATCAGTCCCGACAGGTCCCCCATGAGCCCGTCCGGCACAAAAACCGGGTCGCAATACATATAGACCGGCGCGTCCGTCATGGTCTCCGCCAGCAGATACAGCTCGGCTATGCCGGGGGCCTCCGTTTCGAAGTGTCCCGCCTCTATGACCAGCACCCCGTCCAGAGCGGCCTCCATGAATTGGTGGCGCTTGACCTCGCCGGTGATATAGCAGTCGGCGCCGGCCTTTTTGCATATATCCGCCCCCGCTCCGCCGCAGACGGCCACCCTCTCGGGCAGCCTGCCGAGGACCCTCGGCTCCAGATACTCCAGATTGGTGCGGAAGGGGATCCGGTCGGCCGCGTATCTCACGGACCGGCCGCAGGCGCAGCCGTAGAGCGCCTCCAGGCCCTCTCTCAGGCACCGCTCATAGGTCTCCGCCAGGCAATACAGGGGCGGGGGAGTGTGCTCGCCGTATTCCTCCGCCAGGGCCGCCGCCGCATTGATGGCGCCGTTGCCCAATATGCCTATCCTGCCCAGCCCGGCGGCAGGCTCCTCCGGCTTGGGAATGATGGGTATGGAGCCTTCTACGTCCAGCAGCCTGCACAGCACGTCGCTGACGCCTCCGGCGGCGGAGTCCAGATTGGTGTGGCACTGGATGAGGGCTATGTCCTGCTTGATGAGGGTCTCCAGAAGGGCGGTCCTGCTCTCGGCAAAATCCAGCTCCCTCAGAGGCTCGAATATATACGGATGATGGGTGACTATGACGTTGGCGCCGTATTCCGCCGCCCGGTCTATGGCCTCCGGCACCAGATCCAGGCAAAACAGACAGCCCTCCAGCTCCCGGTCCTTGTCTCCCAGCGCAAAGCCGGACCGGTCCCAATCCTCCGCCAGGGAAAAGGGGCACAGCCTGTCCAGCACGCCGTCATAAAAATCTTTTATCCGCATGATCTTTGCTCCCCGTATAATGATATATATACTGTGTTACCAAATACTATTATACCACGGTTCCTTGTCCTTTGACAGGCCTGTGTGCTACAATAATATATGGCCCGCGGAGGACGACAATGAAGCTTTTTCTGACGGCGCCCAAAAACCTCAGGCTGACGGTCATAGCCTCGTTTGTGGTCATGTGCGCCTTTGGCATATACAATGCCACCTATTACAACTTTATCACCGACGTCATCAGGATAGACCCGGCGGATCTGGGCAGGCTGGAAGCCTTCAGAGAGCTGCCCGGGCTGCTGATGGTGTTTTTCGGCATACTCACCAGCCGCCTGGCCGACAGGACCACGGGCATACTGTCCGCCCTGATAGCCGCCGTGGGCTTCGGCGCCTACACCCAGCTCTCGGGAGTGCCCTCCCTGATGCTGTGGACCTTTGTCTGGAGCGTGGGCATGCACATGTGGTTCCCCCTGCAGACCAGCCTCATCATCTCCTTTGCCCCCCGGGGGGAGGACGGCAGATACGCCGGCTTTTCCTCCTCAGTCACCGCCGCCGCCCAGGTGACCGGCATGCTGCTGGTGGCCCTGGTGGGCGCCCGGGTGTCCTACGTAGCCTGGTACGCCCTGGTGGCAGGCATGATGATCCCCGGAGCGGTGATACTGGCCTTCATACCCAGGACCGCCGGCTCCCCCTCCAGAGAGTCCCTCACTCTCCGCAAGAAGTTTCGCCATTATTACGTGCTCACCTTTCTCGAGGGCTGCAGGAAGCAGGTGTTCATCACCTTTGCCGTGTATGTGCTGACCCGGGAGTTTCATACCCCTGTGAAGATCATCGCCCTGCTGATGCTCCTGAACAACGTGCTCAACACCTTCGGCTACCCCATAGTCGGCAGGCTGGCGGACAAAATAGGCGAGAGGGTCATACTGAGGACCTCCTATTTCCTGCTGATATTCGTCTATCTGGGCTACGCCTTCGGCCGGTCCGTGTGGATACTATACGTCATGTATATACTGGACAACGTATTCTATTTTTCCACCCTGTGCCTGACCACCTACCTGAAGAGCCTGGCCACCCGGGAGGAGCTGCTGACCGCCATGTCCACGGGCCAGACCTTCAATCATCTGGCTGCCTGCCTGGTGCCCATAGCCGGAGGGCTGGCCTGGGCAAAATTCGGCTATTCCTGGACCTTCATGGCCAGCATGCTCATAGTGATCTTTTCCTGCTTCTACGCCGGCCACGTGCCCGCCAGGCGAAGGGAGGGGCAGGATGCTTAAGAAGCTGGGCAACGACCCCCGCATCCGCCGCATAGCCGCTGCTCTGCTGTACCGGATAATGGCCCTGATTTGCCGGTCCTGCCGGCTGAAGATCGTGGGCGGAGAACACGCCCGGGCCGTCAACGAGGCCGGGGGAGGCCTGCTGCTCATGTGGCACAAGACCCTGGTGATGCCCATATACGCCTGCCGCAACATGGGCATGTCTCCCATGATAGCCAGCTCCAGAGACGGGGAGATCATAGCCTTCTTCGCCCAAAAGATGGGCTATGACCCCGTGAGAGGCTCCACGGGCAAGGACGACGGAGTCTCCGCCCTGAAGACCACACTGAGGCTGGTGAGGCAAAACAGGATAGTGACCATCACCCTGGACGGCCCCACGGGACCAGCCGGGACCGTCCATAAGGGAGCCATAGCCGTGCTGCGAAGGACCGGCTGCCCCTTTGTCCCCCTGGCCTGCGCCATGGCAAACCCCATAGTGCTGCGCAAGGCCTGGGACAAGCACCGGCTGCCCCGCCCCTTTGACAGGGTGTGCGTGCTCATAGGAGAGCCCCGCCGCCTGCCGGAGGGCCTGTCGGACGAGGAGGCGGAGGAATACATACGCGGCGCGGTCAACGACACGGAAAAACAAGCGGAGGAACTGTTAGGATGAAGGATATATCTCTGTTGCTGGAAAGGCAGGAGGCCGAGAGGCTGTCGGACATGGCGGCCCTCAGCGCCGACTGGAAGGACTCCCGCCAAAGGCCCGAGCCCCCCTGCCCCGTGCGCACCGTGTTCATGCGGGACAGGGACCGGATCATACACTGCCGCACCTTCCGGCGCATGGCCGACAAGACCCAGGTCTTCGTGGCCAGGGAGGACATACATTTCCGCACCCGCCTGACCCATACCCTGGAGGTGTTTCAGATATCCACGGTCATAGCCAGAGCCCTCAGGCTCAACGAAGACCTTACCGCCGCCATAGCCATGGGCCACGACCTGGGCCACACTCCCTTTGGCCACGCCGGGGAATCCGCCCTGAACGAGATACTGTCCGAGCACGGCATCTCCTTTCACCACGCCCGCCAGTCCCTCAGGGTGGTGGACACACTGGAACGGCTGAACCTGACGGAGCCGGTCCGGGACGGCATACTGAAGCACTCAAAGGGAGCCTGCGACCTGTCCAACACGGAGGGCAACGCCTTTACCGCCGAGGGCAGACTGGTGCGCATCTGCGACCGCATAGCCTACATCAACCACGACATTGACGACAGCTTCCGGGCGGGCATCATCACCCCGGAGGACCTGCAGGCTCTGGACAAGCGGATCCCCGTCACTACCAGCGACCGCATAGCCCTCATGTCCGAGGACATGATCCAGACCGGCCTCACCGAGGGACGCATCGGCATGTCCCCCGAAGTGTCGGACCAGATAGACAGACTGAAGGACTTCATGTATGAGCGGGTCTATTTTGCGGCGGGCAAGCTGGGCAACGAGGCGGTGCTGAAGGAAGAGCTGAAGAGCCTGTTCCGGTACTATATGCGGCACCCCGAGCACATCAACCCCACGGGCTCCTACCCCAACGACCCCTCCCTGCCCGTGAGAGCGGCGGACTATATCAGCAACATGACCGACACCTACGCCGGAGAGCAGATCAAAAAATACGTGCTCTGAGGCCGCTTGAAGATAACAGGCTGCGCCCCTCCCACCCCGGTGACCCGACATCCCTCTTTCTGTCGGAGCTCCGGTTTTGTCCCGTTCACTTGCACGTCATTTCGCCGCCCCGACCCCGCGTCATCTCGGCGCCTCTACAAGAGGCGGTAAGAGATCCCCTCCAGTGGAACCGCGAGCTCGGGCGCGCACAAGCCCAACGGGACACATGGAAAACGTTCTCCCGCACTTCTCGTCAGTACTATAGCCTGGGTCCTCCCATTTGCCCCTCCGGAATTACACCCAGGTCCCTTCCCGGAAATCGCGTAATGCTGGCGCATTACACATGTTGCCATTATACCCCACGAATACTTTTATTCGCGGAGACCCCTAAATTTCCGCCGGGATGACGAGAAGTGTTTCTCCAAAATAAAAACCGCCCTTGCAGGGGCGGTCTTCTTTTTTCCGGCGTCAGTCGGCTCTCTGGCCGTCCAGCGGGTACTCAAAGGCGTGCTTGCCGCTGGGCAGGGTGTGCTTTTCATCCAGCACGCGGTATTCCGTCTCTATCCCCACGGGGATATCCAGCTCCACGTCCAGGGCGCTCTCCGTGTATTCCCACAGCACCCTGATCTCGCCGTACACCGACTGATACTTGGTCTCGGCCTTGGTGATGCCCAGGCTTGCCGGCGGGATGCGCACTGTGAGATGCCCGGACCTGTAGTCCAGGCCGCCGATCCTCTTGTAAAGCCAGGCGTCCACGCTGCCCAGCATGGGATGGGACAGGGACGAGCCGCCCCACCAGTCCTCCCACAGGGTGGTGGCGCGGTTCTGTATCATGAAGCCGTAGGAGGGATAGTCGGTCTGCTTCAGGATGGCCACGGCCAGGTCGTCCCGGCCTATCTTGGACAGGGCGTCAAAGAGGTATCTGGTGCCGGTGATGCCGCAGTTCAGGTGTCTGTCGTGCCGCTCTATGTCCTCCACCAGGGCTTTTTCCGTCAGCTCCCGCATCTCCTTGGGAGGCAGGTCAAAGCATATGGCCATGGCCAGCGAGGTCATGCTGTCGTCAAAGTATCTGCCGTCCTTGCGCAGATATCTGCCGTTGATGGCCTCCCGGACGTTTTCCGCCAGCTTGATATACTCCGTCTGGTCCTTGCCCACCAGGCCCGTGAACTCGGTCATGAGCTGCAGCAGCCGGTAGAAAAAGATGTTGTTCATGAACATGCGGTCCGTGTTGTAGCAATACACCCCGGGCTCGGGCTTGTCAGGGGGCACGTCCAGCCAGTCGCCCAGAGCCTGCACCGTGTCGCCGAACAGATAGGAGTTCAGGTGGGACGAGGCGTAGGAGATGTATTTTTCCATGTGGGGATAGGCCCTGCGGACCGCCGCTTCGTCCTCGTAGTAGCCCAGCAGCCTGTTGGCTATGACCAGCATGGCCCCGGTCCACTGCACGTCAAACAGGGAGCCGTCCCGTATGGACCAGTCGGGGTTGGGCACTATGCAGGAGGTATTGCCCGAGGGATACTGGTCGTCGCACATATCCCTGAGCCATTTGACGTAGGCCTGCTGCATGTCAAAGTTGAGTATGCCGTATTCGCTGGCCAGCCAGCCGTCGCAGGTCCAGCCGTTTTTTTCCCGGTGGGGGCAGTCGGTGGGGATGGAGTGATAGTTGTTCCTGAAGGTGCGTATGGCCATCCTGTGGATGCTGTTCAGGAGCTCCTCGCTGCACTCAAAGTCCCCCACGGCCTTCAGGTCCGTGGCCACCTGATAGGCGGTGATGTCCGAGGCCTCCGGCAGATAGCCCAGATTTTTGATGATGATGTACTGAAATCCGTTGTAGGAGAACATGGGTTCGCAGGTGTCGATGCCTCCCGAGAGTATCACCGTCAGAGTCTGAAACTGTCCCCGGACCAAATGGCCGTTGGTCTCGTCGGAAGGGATGGACATGGGCCACTCGGTCTTGTTGCGCTCCGCAAACTCGATGGTCACCTGCCTGCCCGTCTTGCCCTTCATCTGTATCTTGGCCCAGCCGGTAATGTTCTCGGCAAACCGGACCACGCACTCCTTGTCGCCTCCGCTGACGGACACGGGAGCATATTTGGCCAGCTTTTTCACGGGAGGCAGCTTTTGCAGGTCGATCTCCGGCACCGTAAAGCCCGGCACCGCGCAGGCCCTGTCCCAGTCCCCGATGCTGTCCATATAGCTGCAGGAATAGGTGCGCTCCCGCATGTCGTGGAGCTCGCCGCAGCGCACGTTTTGATATTTTACAAAGCTCTCATGCTGCCTGAAGGAGGTGTCGCTCACAAAGGTCTCCCTCTTGCCGTTGGCATACACCACGTCCATCAGCATGATGAACTTGGGCAGGCGGCGCCAGCGGGCGTTCTGAAAGCCCCAGGCGTCCGGCGCGGAGCTGTTGTAAAAGCCGTTGCCCAGCATCACGGAGATGCGGTTTTCCTTTTTCAAGAGATAGGTGACGTCGTAGGACACGTAGAGGGCCCTTTTGTCATACACGGTAAAGCCCGGGTCCAGCACGTGGTCCGACAGCTTTTTGCCGTTGAGGGCTATCTCGCAGTAGCCCAGGGCGCAGACGTTCATCTGGGCAAACACCACGTTGGTGCCGCAGACTATGTCTCTCACGAACAGATAGCTCTTGTCCGGGTCGTGTTCAAGGCGGACGGGCTTGACGTCCTCCGCGTAGCTGCCCCGGCCCTCCGCCGGTATGGAATCGTCGGAGGAGGAGCACAGCCACTCCGCGCCTTCGAAGGAACGGGCGCCCTCAAAGAGCCCCGTGGTAAACAGCATGGTGCCTCTGGCGGTGTTGTCATAATTGTCGCTGATATAGAGCACCAGGTGGTACTTGTGCCTTTCCTTCAGGTCGCAGGAGCAATTCATGAAGAAGTTGCAGTGGGTGGAGTAGTTTTCCCACACCTTTTCGCCGGAGATAAAGTCGTAGATGAACACCTTGACGGTCTTCTGGACCACGTCCATCCTGTCAGACACCACCTGCCAGCTGAGCAGGAAGGAGGAGCTGTCCAGGCCCACCGGGTCGGCAAGGCCGTCAATGCGCATATTGGTGATGTTGAACATAGCCTACAGCTCCTTGTCGTAAAAGCTGCCCTTTTCCAGAGAGAGCCATATCCTGAGGCAGGTGGCCATGGAGCCCACTGCCACGCCAAAGGCGATGGCCCGCTGGACCGCCATATTGGGGGAGGTCAGGAGCCAGTAGCCCAGCTTTTCCACTCTGAACACGCTGAGCACGCCGGACTTGGGCAAAAAGTCGGTGATGGCAGACCCCAGAGGGATCACCGCCAGCATGATGATGGCGGTGGACAGCAGCAGCAGCCCCGTCTCCATGCTCTTTATCCTGAAGGCTCTGTAAGAGGCGGACACTATGTAAAAGGCCACCAGGGAAAACATGGCGGCCTGCATGGACACGTAGAGGCCCGAGAAGAAGATGTCAAATATCTCCTCGCAGCCCTTGACCCCGGCGTCCATGAGAAAGCCGGAAATGAGTATGCCGAAAAAGCCCGCAAAAAAGCCTATGCCGTTGATGCGCTCCCCGGAGCCGAACATCACCTTTTTGCCCTGTATCAGAAAGAGGGAGCCCAGGCCCAGCAGCACAGTGAAGCAGCCGGTCACCAGCTGAAAGTTGGCCACCTTGGGCATGGCGGTGGTAAAGACGTTGTCGTGAGGTATGAGAAACTCCAGCGACAGATAGAGCCCCGCCACAAAGGTCACCGCCGCCACTATGGGCTTGCGGGCCTTTTTGGGCACCCGGGTGAGCAAAAACAGACCCAGGATGCCCGCCAGCAGAGCCGAAAAGATATACACCCACAGGATCAAGCCCTTCTGCGGGGTGATGAAAAAGCCGTATATCGCCGACAGGTCCATCAGCGGTCGAGCTCACCGGGCAGAGCGTCGCTCATCTTCTTGGCGGCTTCCATCTGGAACTCGGCGGTGGCCTTCATCTCAAACTGGGTGGCGAGACCGTGATCCAGATTGCCCTGCTTCATGATATCCACCAGAGCCTTGTCGTCCTCGGGGGTCTTGGCCCTCACCGAGCTGGCCACTATGCTGTCGTCTTCGGTCAGATCCTTCACCACGTCCTGGCCCTTGACCACGTAGCCGAATATGGTGTAGCTGTTGATCACGGAGAAGGAAGGCTCCCTGATGATGAAGATGGAAGTGGTGCCGCTGTCCACCGACTTCTTGTGGGCGAGACCCACGGCGTAATTGCAGGACAGAAGGTTGTTGGCCTGCTCCAGAGGCAGAGGATTCATGTCCTCGGACACCTCGGCAAACTGCACGTGCCAGTCGTTGGCCTTGATTACCCGGGTATCCTTGAACAGATCCTTTTTGGCCAGATAAAGCATCCTGGAGGAAGCTTTGGGGATATCCTTTTTGAGGATAGCTATCTCCACGTTGCCGGAGGTGGTCTCCAGCACCATGACCTTGTTGAAGATCAGAGTGGCGTCCAGCACCTTGGGCCCCGAGTCGTGAGAATGACCCGTTTCCGCAGGATGCTCCTCCTCCTTGGAGGTGTTGATCACGCTGTTGAACACCGCTACCACGGCCAGCACCGCGATAATAACGATCAAAGACATGTACTTTTTCATTGCTTCACCTGTTTGTCTGTATAAAAATCATTGCCGAAGGCGTCGTTGATCACCACGAGAGGCAGATCCCTGACCTCCAGCCTTCTTATTGCTTCGCAGCCCAGATCCTCATAGGCTATGACGCTGCACGCGACTATCCGGCGCCCCAGCAGGGCGGCGGCGCCGCCCGTGGCGCCGAAATAGACGGCGCAGCACTTTTGGCAGGCTTCCCTGACGGCGGAGCTCCTCTGCCCCTTGCCTATCATGCCCCTGAGGCCCCGCTCCAGCAGAGCGGGAGTGTATTTGTCCATACGCCCGGCAGTGGTGGGACCGGCGGAGCCTATCACCTTGCCGGGAGGCGTGGGGGTGGGCCCCACGTAATATATCACCTGTCCGTCGAGCTCCAGAGGCAGAGGCCTGCCCTGCTCTATGAGCTCCGTCAGCCGGGCGTGGGCTGCGTCTCTGGCGGTGTACACCACCCCGGACAGCAGCACTCTGTCTCCGGCCCTCAGGCCCAGACAGTCCTCCCGGGACAGGGGAACGGTCACCCTTTTCATATCACGGCCTCCTTGTGTCTGGCGGCGTGGCACTGAAAGGTGATGGCCACGGGCAGCGAGGCTATGTGGCAGGGATGGCTCTTGACGAACACCGCCAGGGCGGTAGTCCTGCCTCCGTAGCCGGCGGGCCCTATGTCCAGCTCGTTGACCCGGCGGAGCAGCTCCTCCTCCAGGTCCCTGTCCGCAGGCACGGGATTCACCGAGCCTATATCTCTCAGCAGAGCCTCCTTGGACAGCCGGGCCGCCACCTCTATGGTGCCTCCCAGGCCTATGCCCAGGATGATGGGCGGACAGGGGTTGGCCCCCGCCTCCCTGACGCTGTCCAGGATATAGCCGATCACCCCTTCTCTGCCGGCAGCCGGCGGAAACACCTTCACCCGGCTCATGTTTTCACTGCCGCCCCCCTTGGGAGCCACGGTGATCCGGATCTTGTCGCCCTGCGCCAGCTTCAGATGGATGACGGCGGGAGTGTTGTCGCCCGTGTTGACCCTGTCCAGAGGATGCCTGACGCAGGACTTGCGGAGATAGCCCTCCCCGTAGCCCCGGCGGACCCCCTCATTGACAGCCTCGCAGAGATCAAAGTCACAGAGGCACCTGTTGCCTATCTCCACAAACACCAGAGCGAGGCCCGTGTCTTGACAGACAGGCACCGAGTCGTCCCGGGCTATGCGGACGTTTTCGGCCAGCTCTTCCAGTATATCCCGGGCCATTTCGCCGGGCTCGCAGCTCCGGGCCTCCAGCAGGGCGGAATACACGTCTTCGGGCAGCCGGGTGCAGGCCTCGATACACAGGTCCCTGACGGCGTCAACTATCAGACCTCTGTCTATCTGCCGTATATCCATTATTTCTTCTGAGCTTTTCTCCACTCAAAGAAAAGATAGGCCAGTATGGCGGGAGGCAGCTCCATGGAGTTGCCCAGCTTGTCAAACACGCGGGACAGACAGCGCTCGTGGAGCTGGTCCTTGTTGTTGTCATAATCAAAGTGCTCCAGGCCTTCGTTGATGAAGCCCCAGGCAGTGCTCATAAAGTCCGCCTTGGTGGTGTTGAAGCCTCTGTTCTCGCACCGGGCAAAGCCTCTGGTACACTTTTCGCCGATCTCTTCCCAGTAGGCGTCCACCTTTCTGATGGCCTGTCTGGCAGCCGTGGAACGGCTGACGGCCTTTTTGGCTATCTCGGCGATCTCCTTGATCCTCTGGTACTCTTCCAGAGAGGAGCCTTCCACTATCTCCAGCACGGTCTCCTGACCTATGTGGTCGGTGAGACACCTTTCTATCAGAGGCAGCACCGAAGCCGCCCTCAGGTAGCCCGCCTTGGGCAGGTCCTGAGACGCAAAGCCTATGATAAAGAGGCCCGGCTCCTCGTCAATGGGCACAGCCGCTTCCAGGGCCACGAACACCGACGGGGACATGACGTTGTCCTTGACCGTCTCGATCACATCGGCCCAGATGGTTTTTGCTTTTTCGTTACTCATCGTATTCTCCAGAAACGTCGGCAAAGGGTGTCACCAGACACCTTGAGCCTGTATTGTGTATGGTATATGGATAGCCGGCAGGCACCAATGAAGACATGGAGTCCGGCACCGTGATGCGCCAGTGGTCGCCGGGGCCCTCTATGGTCAGATCACCGGCCACCGCAGTCACTATATGGTCGTAGTCCAGGGAGTTGACCCTGACGTCGCTCCCCCGGAACTCAGCCACCCAGAACAGAGGAAACCGGGTGATGTAGCGCACCTCGTCGGCCTCCACGTCAAAATGCACGTCCAGCACGGGCTTGTCCGTCCGGGCGGACACGGCTGCCGCCCTGCCCTCCTTCTGATGCAGGGCCCGGCCCCTGTTGTAGTCAAACAGCCTGTAGGTGATCTGAGTCTGCTCGCTGACTTCAAAGCAGACTATGCCCGGCCCCACGGCATGGATGGTGCCGGTGGGCACGTTGAAATAGTCTCCGGGCTTCAGATCGTCGTATCTGCGGAGAAGCCCCATGACGGAGTCGGTGTCCGCTCCCCCCGCCGCCAGGTCGCAGTATTCGCCGGGGTCGGTGCCCTCCTGCACTCCCAGGAAGAGATAGGCGTCGGGAGTGGCGTTCAGGATGTACCACATCTCATCCTTGGTCTTGCCTTCCTCCGTGGGATGCACCTGCACGGAAAGGGTGTCGGCCGAATCTATGATCTTCACCACCACCGGCAGGCTGATCACAGTGTCCAGAGGCTTGCCGGCCAGAGGGCCGTTTTTGATGACGCTGACGGTCCTGAGGGACGGGTCGCCGGGGTCCGACGGCCAGGTGGACATGTCCCAGCACTCGCCTATATCCGAGGTCATATTTTTTCTTCCCGCATACAGAGCAGACACCCTGCCGGCGCCCCAGACTCTGGGCACCGCTATGGGCTCTGTCAGCAGAGGATAATCACACTTCATATATCGCTCCCAAAAATCAGATACATACATTTTTATTATATCCTAATCGGAAATATATTTCAAACGGAGGGCCATTGCTTCTTTATTGCTCCCGGGCAAAAGAGAAAGGCGCTCTGCTGAACAATACACCGACCACCGCGAGCCTCGGTCACGGACCGGCCCAACGGAACTGCGGAAAACGCTCGACCGCACTTCTCCTCAAGCCCCGCGATACGGCCCCTCCCACCAGCCCACTCCGGCCTTGCCGGAGTAAGGAAAGGGCTGGCGGGCCCCGTCCGCAAACCACCCCAAAAAATCTGCGATTTTTCGGGGACCCCGGGATCTCTTACCGCGGCCGGCAGGACGCCAAGGCGTCTGACATATAGCCGGCCGCGCCGAGATGACGCGGGGGAGCCGCAATGCTCTTCATGACAGAACCGCGAGCTGTGGTCACGGACCAAGCCGGGGTGGGAGGGGCAGAGCCCCTGCTCAAGCCGAAGGGCAAGCGTCGCCGTCAGGCGCAAGGCGGAAAAGGCAGAAATGCAGCTTCTTTTCTGCCCCGCCGCTGAGCGCAGACCTGAGGCGCAGACGGGTCCAGGGCAGCAGGCCCTGGTCGTGAGGGGGGTCCGGGGCGCTTCGAAAAGCCCCGGGCGGGTGTGGGTACGCCGTACCCACGAAAAAAAGGGGGGGTATGCGAAGGGGGGAAGCCCCCCTTGCCCGGACGAGCCGAGGAACGGAAAGAGGTGTTGAAAGCAGTTTCAGCTACGGAACGGAAAGAAAAAGCCCCTTGCGGGGCTTAAAAATCGTGTGTCTTCAGCTTAGAAGTTGACGGACAGCTGTCCGGCCACCAGGTGGCTCTTCTGCCCGAGCAAATCATACTTCATGTACTGATACATCATCCTGACCTTGGCGCTTTGGCCCACCTTGCGGTTCCAGCCCACGGTGACGGCGTTGTCCCTGAAGGCGTACCTGGCCTGCTCGTATTCGGCGAACACGTTGTCCAGATCGGTCAGGTCATAGCTCACGCCGGCCTTCAGGTATTTCATGTCGTCATACATGGTCGGGTAAGCGCTGTCGTCCTCCTTGTACTGCTTGTAGGCGCCGTACACCCTGAAGGCATCGGAGAAGCTGTAAGCAGCGTCGGCATAGAAGCCCTTGTAGTTGTGCTCAACCCAGTAGCACAAGATCCTGTCTATGATGGATAAACCCGCCCAGCCGGCCTCCACGGTCTTGTAGCCGGCAGAGAGTTCCAGCTTGTCGTTCCGGAAGCCCAGCCCGGCGTCCCAGCAGACGGATGAACGGAAGCTCTTGTTGGGCTTCTCTTTGAACCAGCCGCCGTCCGCGTAAAACTGTCCGAAGGGCACGTACAGAGTGCCGCCGTAGTACTTGATCTTGTCCGCCTGGAAGGGGATCTTGTTCTCGGCGCCCAGCATGTCGAACACCGCGGTCAGGCGGGCGTCGCCGAAGTTGAAGCCGGCCTGGACGCCGCCGTTGCCGCTGATCTTTTGATAACCCGTCGGCGACGACGGATCGAAAAAAGCCATCATCTGCCAGTCATGCCAGTCGTACACGGGACGGTTGCCCCATACCCTCAGATCAAAGGCGCCGAAGGACTTGCTGTAGTCAAAGCCTTCGAAGACAAAGTTGCCGTCGTCCATCCTGTCGATATCAAAGAAACTGGAATCCTTGTGTCTCTTGAACAGGAAACGGTTTACCTGGAAGGGCATGCGGCCTACTCTCACGTTGCCCCAGGTCTCGTCGGAAGACTCGGCATACATGTAGTATGGGGTGACGTCGGCCATAGTGTCCTGGTAATCCTCGGCGCCGCTGAGCTTGTCCAGATAGTCGCCTATGACCAGAGTGGTGTACACGTTCACGTGATCGTTCACTCTGCCCTTGATATCGATCTGCACGTCCTTCATGAAGGACTGCTTTCTCTTGAATAACTTGTTGAAATTCGAAAAGCCGTCACTGTCGGCGGCGGCCGCGTCTCCCGAGATCACGGATTCTACCATGAAGTTGGCGGAGCCGGTGATCTTGATGCGGGCCTGCTCCTCTTCCAGAGCGGCCACCCGGCTCTTCAGAGCGGCCACGTCGGCCTTAAGAACGTTCACGTCCACGCCCAGAGCAGCCAGCTCGGGCTGGAATTCGTCCACGAGAGCTTTGATCTTGCCCAGGGCGTCGGCGGTGGCCAGGCCGGACAGGTCCGCGTCTTCGCCGGGCACGTAGTCGCCCTTCAGCATATACTTGTCCAGGTCGGACTTTTTGGCAAAGCCGCTGACGTCAAGGCCTTCCTCGCCCAGATAGGGCAGCAGGCGGGTCAGCACCAGGGCAAATTCGTAGCGGGTCATGGTCCTCTTGCCCTTGAATTCACCGTCGGGATAGCCCACGATGAGTCCGGCGGCCTCCAGCTCGCTGACAGCATCGTAGGCCCAGTGGTCGCGGGGCACGTCCGAGAAGGTGGTCTGCGCCAGCATAGGGGCGGCCAGAGCAAACGCTATGGCCAATACCATAAATAACTTTTTCATGTTTATCCTCTTGAGATTTTGCGTATCCCGGGGCTGGCAGTATCCTTGTTCCCTGCAAGCCGCCTTGATACAGTCGTAATTTGGATCGTCGATTTGACCTTCGGGCACTCACAGCATACTCAAAAACGTGTCACCTCCTCCGGGGCTGCGCCGCATTGACGGTCAAACTCACCTACATTATAAAAAAACATATGCCTATTGTCAATCAATAGAGAAAAGTATTTTTCATCTGCCGGAGGGCGTTCCGCCACTCCGCCGTCATCCCGGCGGAAATGGCAACAGATCAAACGCGCAGCGTTTGGCCATTTCCGGGAAGGGACCTCGGGCGGGACCCGTTTGCCCGTTCCTTGCTCCGGCAAAGCCGGAGAGGGCAAATGGGGAGGACCCGGCTGAAGCAGAGACGGGAAAGACCTGCCAACCCAAAGACCTTTCCGACACTGATACTGCTTTCCTGACCTCGTACCGTTCCACGGCTCGTTCAGGCAAGGGGGGCTTCCCCCCTTCGCATACCCCCCCTTTTTTCGTGGGTATTGCATACCCACACCCGCCCGGGGCTTTTCGAAGCGCCCCGGACCCCCCTCACGAGCAGGGCGGGCTGCCCTGCACCCGTCTGCGCCTCAGGTCTGCGCTCTGCGGCGGGGCAGAAAAGAAGCTGCATTTCTGCCTTTTCCGCCTTGCGCCTGACGGCGACGCTTGCCCTTCGGCTTGAGCAGGGGCTTCGCCCCTCCCACCCCGGCTTGATCCTTGGCCGGCGCTCGCGGTCCTTTCGGGAGCAAGGGAGCCCGCCGGCCGGGCAAAAAAAAATCAAAGCCCCTTGCGGGGCTTTGAAAAGCGTATGTCTTCAGATTAGAAGTTAACAGACAGCTGACCGGCCACGATGTGGCTCTTCTGCAGCACGTCATACTTCATGTACTGATACATCATCTTGATCTTGGCGTTCTGGCCAACCTTGCGGTTCCAGCCAACGGTGATAGCGTCGTCCTTGAAGGCGTACTTGGCCTGCTCGTACTCAGCAAACACGTTGTCCAAAGCGGTCAGGTCGTAGCTCAGACCGGCCTTGAAGTACTTCATGTCGTCGTAGGCGGAAGGAACCCAACCGTCCTTGTCGTCATACTTCTTGAAAGTACCGTACACCTTGAAAGCGTCGGATACGTTGAAAGCAGCGTCAACATAGAAGCCCTTGTAGTTGTCGGCATAGTAGGTGTCCAGGATCTTGTCCAGAACGGCAAAGCTGTAAAAGCCGGATTCAACAGTCTTGTAACCGGCGGAAATGTCCAGCTTGTCGTTGGCAAAGCCCAGCTTGGCATCCCAGGCAGCAGCCTTGGGGAGGCTCTTGTTAGGCTTCATCTGGAAGTAACCACCGTCCACGTAGAACTGGCCGAAGGGCACGTACAGGGTGCCGCCGTAGTACTTGACCTTGTCCATCATGAAGGGGACCTTGTTCTCGGTGCCCAGCATGTCAAACAGAGCGGTGATGCGGGCATCGCCAAAGTTGAAGCCCAGCTGCACGCCGCCGCTGCCGGAGACCTTCTCGCCGCTCAGGTAAGCGACCTGCCAGTCGTTCCAGTCATACACAGGGCGGTTGCCCCACAGGCGAACGTCGAAAGCGCCAAACGCCTTGGCGTAGTCAAAGCCTTCCACAGAGAAGTTGCCGTCATCCATTCTGTCGATATCAAAGAAACTGGAGTCCTTGTATCTCTTGAACAGGAAGCGGTTTACCTGGAAGGGCATGCGGCCTACTCTGATGTCGCCCCAAGTCTCGTCGGTGGAAGCGGCATACATGTAGTAGGGCTTGATGTCGGACATGGTGTCCTGGAAGGGCTCGGGGCCATTCAGCTTGTCCAGATAGTCGCCCATAACCAGAGTGGTGTACACGTTGACGTGATCGTTCACTCTGCCCTTGATGTCCAGCTGCACGTCCTTGAAGAAGGACTGCTTTCTCTTGAATATCTTGGTGGCGGGGCCAAAGCCGTCGCCGTCCCAAGCGGGCTTGTCGCCGGAGATCACGTCTTCAACCATGAAGTTGGCAGCGCCGGTGATCTTCACGCGGGCCTGCTCATCTTCCAGAGCGGCAACGCGGCTCTTCAGAGCGGCTACGTCAGCCTTCAGCACGTTCACGTCTACTCCCAGAGCAGCCAGCTCAGGCTGGAACTCGTCCACCAGAGCCTTGATCTTGTTGAGAGCGTCGGCGGTGGCCAGACCGGAGAGGTCGGCGTCGGTGCCGGGAACATAGTCGTCCTTCAGCATATACTTGTCGAGGTCAGACTTCTTTACGAAGCCGCTGACGTCGGCAGCATCCTCACCCAGGAAGGGGAGAAGGCGGCAAAGAACTACCGCAAACTCGTAGCGGGTCATAGTCCTCTTGCCCTTGAACTCGCCGTCGGGATAACCGATCACGAGACCCAGGCTTTCCAGCTCGCTGACAGCATCATAAGCCCAATGATCTCTGGGAACATCGGAGAAGGTGCTCTGCGCGAACATAGGAGCGGCCAAAGCAAATACTACGGCCAATACCATAAATAACTTTTTCATTTTTATCCTCTTGAGATTTTTGACTGGTGTATCTCAGAGCAGGCAGTATCCATGTTTCCTGCAAGACTCTTCGATACAGTCGTAATTTGGATTGTCGATTTGACCTTCGGGCACTCACAGCATACTCAAGAATGTATCACCTCCTCTGGGGCTGCGCCACATTGATGGTCAACTCACTTTACATTATAAATCAACGGGGGGCCAATGTCAATACCCAGTGACAAATAATCCAAAAAAATTTTTTCGGGGCCCGTTTTTTTCTTTCCGGAGGCTTTGTCCACAGGCTGCGGAGGGTCCGGCGCGCTCAAACTGCGGGACTTGTCCACAGTATCCACAGCCTGTCCACCTCTGTCCACACCTGTGGATAACCCTGTGGAAAAACCCGGTGGGCTGTGCACAGGGGACGGAAAGGCCCCCGCCCCCCTTTGCCGGGAAGAAAAAAGCCTGTGGACAGCCGCGTTTCTTGACATCGGGCCCCATATTCTGTAAAATAATAATGTTTACAAATCAGCAGGAGGATGAAGCGGTGAGTATTCAGTTGAAAGAGCGCAAAGCCAAGATACTTCAGCTCCTGGTCCAGGACTACATAGACAACTGCGAGCCTGTGGGGAGCAAGCGTATTGCCGAGACCTACGGCATGGAGGTGCGTTCCGCCACCATACGCAACGAGATGGCGGAGCTGTCGGAGATGGGACTGCTGACCCAGCCCCACAGGTCTGCCGGCAGGATACCCTCCGAGCTGGGCTACAGGGTGTTTGTGGATTCGCTCATGGAGAGGTGCAGCATACCCTCCGCCGCCGGGCGCATCATCACCGAGGCCCTGAGGCAGCAAAACGAGATAGAGATGCTGGTGTCTGCGGCCTGCAGGGTGCTGTCGGAGCTGTGCGGCTACGTGGCGGCTGCCGCCTATCCCAGCATGAAGCACAGCCGCATAGACTGCATATCCCTGTCCCGCTACGGCACCAAAAGGCTGCTCCTGGTGGCTGCCACCACCAATTCGTATATCATCCACCGCATAGTGGATCTGGACATAGACAAGGCCCTGTATTCCCTGGACGCCGCGGCCAATTATCTCAACAGCGTGTACAGCGGCCGGATACTGTCGGAGATAGCCGCCTCGGAGCCCTCGGGCATGTTTGCGGCTCTGGCGGGGGAATTCATCAAGGCAGTCCGCAGCGAGGGCAGAGACATCAGGGACAGAAAGTATTTTTACGACGGCATAGGCCGGCTGCTGCGTCTCCCCGAGTTTCAGACGGTGGACGCTCTGGAAAACCTGATCTCGGCCCTGGACGACCCGGCCCTCATGGAAAAGGTCACCGGCCTCTCCGCCGGCCCCGAGCCCTCCATACGCATAGGCTCCGAGTCCGCCATACCCGCCCTGACAAAATATTCGGTGATCTGCTGCCGCTACTCCGTCAGCGGCGTGCCGGCGGGAGGCATATCGGTCATAGGCCCCACCCGGATGGACTATTCCCACACCCTGGCAGCCCTGGAGCTGGTCAGGGAGCAGCTGGAAACCATGCTCAACAGCATATTGAAATAAAAAAGGAAGTGACAGACATGTATCTGACAGGATTTGCCGATGAGGCGGCCTCGGGGCTCGCCGGACAGATAGAGGCGACCCGGACCCTGGGCTGGAAGTATATCGAGAGCAGGGCCATCGACGGGGTGAACATCCACGACCTGCCCGAAGAGGCCTTTGACAGGGCCTGCGGACAGCTGGAAGAGGCGGGGATAGGCGTCAACTGCTTTGGCTCCACCATAGCCAACTGGGGCAAGGACATACGCAAGCCCTTTGACGTGGACCTGGAGCAGGCCAAAAGAGCCGCCCGGCGCATGACCCGGCTGGGGACCCGGCTCATAAGGGTGATGAGCTACGCCGTGATCCCCGACGCGGAGGACCAGATGAAGGAAGAGCGCTTCCGAAGGCTGAGAGAGCTGAAGAAGATCTTTGACGACGCCGGGGTGACCATGGTCCACGAAAACTGCATGAACTACGGCGGCATCAGCTACAGGCACACCCTGGAGCTGGTGGACAACGTACCGGGGCTGAAGCTGGTGTTTGACACGGGCAACCCGGTGCAGACCCGGGACTTTTTCCGGCCGGGCCAAAGGCAGTCCGCCTGGGAGTTCTACAGCAAGGTAAAGGAACACGTGGCCTACGTCCACATCAAGGACGGCGTGTGGGAAAACGACCGGGTCCGCTGGACCTTCCCCGGGGAAGGACAGGGAGACGTAAAGAGGATCCTGGAGGACCTGCTGCGGTCGGGCTATGACGGAGGCATCTCCATAGAGCCCCATCTGGACGTGGTCTTCCACGAGCAGAACAAGGACGTGCCCGAGAGCGACATCCGCTTTGACAACTACGTCAGATACGGCAGGATGACCGAGGATATCATCCGCAGCCTGAAGCATCTCCCCCAATAGGCGGATCCGCAAGGTTTCTCAAACTGAACATGAAAGCAACAGTAAGCGTTTTCTGGACCGGCGGATACGATTCGACCTTCAGGATCTGTCAGCTGTCCCGTGAAAATGTGACTATTGACCCGTATTATCTTTCCGACAACAGAGCAGCAGAAAAAATGGAGCTGCAGGCAATTGATAATATACGGGAAAAACTGCTCGATGATCCCGCCACAAAAGCCGCAATAAATCCGCTCATCTACGTTCCCGCAGATGCGCGGCATAAAGACAGCCGCGTTGCCAGAGCCTTTCATCGTCTGGTAACGAGCGATTTTATGGGCAGTCAATACGAGTGGCTCGGAGCCTTTGCCCTGGAACACCCGGGCATAGAGATGTCTGTTCATAAGGATGATAAAGCCATAGCCCTGATCCTGAAATACGGAGCACTGGCTCCCGAAAACACCCCGTACGGCACCTGTTATGCCGTTGACCGCGACAGGTCTTCGGAAGACATTGTCGTTCTCTTTGGCAGCCAGCGTTTTCCTCTTGCAGACTATACTAAGCTCCGTATGAAGCGGGAATATGCCCAAATGAGATTGTCGGATATCGTCAATGAAACGTGGTTCTGCCACAAACCCGTTGACGGAAAGCCCTGCGGCATCTGCAATTCCTGCCGTTATACCATTGAGGAAGGTATGTCCGAAAGGTTTTCGGCAGAAGCATTGACAAGATACAGGAAATACAATTCGCCGGCCTGCATTTTGCAGCGCAAGATGAAGGCTGTCCGGCGCGCACTGAACAGATTCAGGCCCTGAACAATATGCCCCCGGCGCGGGATCCGCACAAGGAAAAGACAAGGAAAAGACATGGCAACGATAACCCGGATACTCGAACAGGCAGACAACGTAATGTATTATCCCATACTGATAATAGTTATGTCGCTGGCCGGCTTGTATTTTACCGTACTGACAAGGGGGGTTCAGATACGCCTGTTCCCCGAATCTGTCCGCCTGCTGCTGGAGCCCCCTACTGACAAGGCGCATGTGTCTTCATTGCAGGCTATGCTCGTGTCCACCGCTTCCCGCGTGGGGACGGGAAACATAGTCGGCGTATCTACGGCTATATGTCTGGGCGGTCCCGGCGCCTGCTTCTGGATGTGGCTGATGTGCGTCATAGGCGGCGCTTCGGCGTTTATCGAAAGCACGCTGGCTCAGATCTACAAGAGAAAAAGCGCCGACGGCGGATGCTACGGAGGCCCCGCATACTATATCGAAAAAGCCCTTCACGCTCCGCTGCTTGCAGGCGTCTTCGCGCTGTTCCTCATCATAACCTATGCAGGCGGCTTCAACCTGCTCTGCTCTTATAACCTGCAGTCCACTTTTGCGGGGTACGGCTTTTACAGCCCCGGGTCAACGCCTTATATCGTGGGCGGCGCCCTGGCCGCCATCACCGGCTACTGCCTGCTGGGCGGCGGAAAACGCATCGTGAAGATCACGAGCAGCATCGTTCCCGTCATGGGCGTTCTGTACGTGTTTATGTCGCTGGCAGTGATACTTGCAAACCTCGGGAACGTGCCCGCCATGTTCGGCATGATTTTCAGGGACGCCTTTGATTTCAGGGCGATCTTCGGCGGCGTAGCAGGCTCCTGCCTTATCTACGGCATCAAGAGGGGACTCTATTCCAACGAAGCGGGAGTAGGCTCCGCGCCAAACGCATCCGCATCCGCCAAAGTGTCCCACCCGGCAAAGCAGGGGCTTGTCCAGGTGCTTTCCGTCTATATCGATACGCTGCTTCTGTGTACGGCAACGGCTCTGATGTGTCTGTCCAGCGGCGTCGAACGCAGCGCGGACGCCGCCGGCGCCGTCTACGTCCAGAATGCCATTTTCACCTTGTTCGGCCAGACAGGCCCCGTGTTCATCACCCTGGCCATGGTACTGTTTGCCTTTACCACTCTGATCGGCAACCTGTATTACGTGGACAATGCCGTGATATACCTCAACCGCAAAAAGAAGCCCTCCAAAGGGTTTATGGCCCTTTTTCATGCGTTATGCGTTCTGATAGTGTTCACGGGAGCCATAGTGCCTATGGACGTTGCCTGGGCCCTGGCAGACATCACCATGGGCGGAATGACTCTCATCAACCTGCCCGCCTGTATGCTGCTGGGCAAGGCGGCCGTCGGCGCGCTGAAGGATTATGAAAGGCAGAAGAAAGAGGGAGCCGACCCCGTGTTCAAAGCCGCAGATACAGGGCTCGCCGGAGAAGAGCTGGATTTCTGGAAATAACGCGCCGACGCAAAAAAAGAGGCCCCGCAAGGGGCCTTGTTTTTGCGCTGACTATTCTTCTTTCTTTTCGCAGGTCCTGCCTGTCTTGTCCCCCGGAAGGGTGTCGGGCAGGATGCCGTTGCCGGTCTTGGCAGAGGTGCGCCAGTTTTCGCGGTAATACTGGGTGTCGCTGGTGACCTTGCGGCCGGTGTAGGGGTTCTTTTCCGTCATGTTTATCCACAGCTCGTCGGAGTATCTGAGGGTAAAGGTGCCGTATATGCCGCTGACGTAATTGCCGTCCTCATAAGACTTGTAGGCGCCGGAAAAGCTGCCGCTGTTGGGTATGTAGCCGTAAAGGACAGCGGTGCGGTGATACAGGCCGTCCCCTCCCAGAGTGTAATAGCCTATGCCAAAATCGCCGTTTCTCTCTACGTACAGGTATTCCTTGTAGTCATAGTTCAGGCTGGTGTACACGTATTCGCCCTTGTATCTGGAATCGGTGCCGCCGCTCCAGTCGGAGCTGCCGCAGCCGGACAGGACCATACAGGCCAGCAGAGCCGCCGCCAAAAGGATGTATCGGATCTTCATATATCTCTCCTTGTTAAAATCTCTTCACCTATATTATATCAGTTTTTGGCCCGTTTGAGCAAATCCAGGCATTTGTCCAGCAAAAGGTCTGCCTTCAGGTCGTCGGCCACCAGGCAGTTCTTCACGGACGCGTTGTAGTCCGGCACCGTAAAGCCCCGGGTCAGGCGGCCCTCCAGCTCCGTGTGAAGGGCGCAGGGGCGGGTGTCGAAGAGCTCCGGGTCCGTGAGATAGAACACGGGGGCTATGTCATACAGAAGAGGGTCCTGCCCCCACCACAGCTCCACGCTCTCCCTGATGACCCTGTGGACCGGATCTGTCATATCGGCAAAGACAGCCCTGAGCCTTTCCCGCCTCAGGAGCAGCTTTTCCGCGGGGGTATAGGGGGCGACAAATACGGGCAGGCCGCAGTTGAACACCACCTCCGACGCCTCCGGGTCGCACATGACGTTGTGCTCGGGACGCATATAGACCACCTCGCCTCCCATGACGAAAAAGCCTCGGACCTTGTGGGCAAGGGCGGGATACTCCACCGCCAGCTCCGCGGAGTTGGTCATGGCCCCGGCGCAGATGACGGCCACCGGCTCCTCCGAAGCGTCCAGGACCTGCCTCATCACCTCCAGAGCGCCGGGATAAGTCCCCAGGGGCATATCGGCGGCAAATCTGTCGTAGCCCGTGCCCGCGTCCGTGTGGGGATGATACTGATTTTTGAGGAGCCGGGCCCGGCTGATGGGCTTCCCCACCCCTATGGGCACGTCCCGGGCCCCCGCTATATCCAGCACCTTGCGGACGTAGCGGGCCTTGCTCATCACGTCCGCGTGGACCACCGTGACCGCCTTCAGCTCCAGCCGGGGGTGACGGACGCAGCACAGCAGGGCAAACAGGTCGTCTATATCGTCGCAGATATCCGTGTCAAAAATGACGGGTATCTTGTCTCCTTCGGCGGTTTTGGCCGCGGCGCCCGGGTCCGGAGCGCAGCAGGCCGGAAGGGCCATGCACACAAAAACCGCCAGCAGCAGGTATCCGAGCTTCATATCTGTCTCCTTGAACGGGCTATTTGCCCTTGGCCTGCTTCAGCAGCCCGACGCACTTGTCCAGCAGCTCCTCTTCCTGCAGGTCCAGCGCCACTGCGCAATTCTTTACGGGAGCCTTGTAGTCCGCCACGGTGTAGCCCCGGGTAAAGCGGCCCTCCAGCTCCGTGTGCAGAGAGCACTCCCGGGTCTCAAAGAGCTCCGGATCCGTGAGATAAAACACGGGAGCGATGTCATACAGCACCGGGTCCCTGCCCCACCACAGATCGGCGCTCTCCCTGATGACCCTGTGGACCGGGTTTGTCATATCGTCAAAGGCGGCCCTGAGCCTTTCTTCCGTGAGCCGCAGCTTTTTGGTGGGAGTAAAGGGAGCGGCAAACACGGGCGCGCCGCAGTTGAACACCACCTCCGACGCCTCCGGGTCGCACATGATGTTGTGCTCGGGATGCATATATTCCACCTCGCCTCCCATGACGAAAAAGCCCCGGACCCTGTGGGCCAGAGCGGGATACTCCACCGCCAGCTCCGCCGCGTTGGTCATGGCCCCCTCGCATATGACGGCCACCGGCTCCTCCGAAGCGTCCAGGACCTGCCTCATCACTTCGAGAGCCCCGGGGTAATTTCCTATGGGCATATCGGCGGCAAATCTGTCATAGCCCGTGTCCGGCGCTATGTGGGGATGATACTGATTTTTGAGGAGCCGGGCCAGGCTGATGGGCTTCCCCACCCCTACGGGCACCTCCCGGGCGCCCACCATGTCCAGCACCTTGCGGACGTAGCGGGCCTTGCTCATCACGTCCGCGTGGACCACCGTGACCGCCTTCAGGTCGATATTGGGATGGAACACGCAGCACAGCAGGGCAAACAGATCGTCGATATCGTCGCAGATATCTGTGTCAAAAATGACGGGTATTCGGGACATATGATCACCTCTCGCTTTTGCCGGCAAAGGGCCGGCTTACAGTATGATTATAGCATATATCCGGGACAAATATGACCGGATCTCCCGGCGCGTCATCCCGGCGGAAAACGTCACTTCGGCGGCGGGGCAGAAAAGAAGTTAAGCCCCAAAAAATCTGCGATTTTTCGGGGACCCCGGATGACGCCCCTCCCACCCCGGCTTGGTCCGTGGCCGTGGCTCGCGGTCCGGTCAAAAGCTCTCAAGCGCCGGGATGACGCGGGGCTGCGGCACGCGGTATTTCTGCGGCGCGGGAGGGGCGCCGGACAAAAAAGGGGCCCGCTGCCGCGGGCCCGGAAGGGTCATTTTTTCAGCCGGTCTTCCGCCAGCTTTCTGATGCTCCTGTCGTAGGTCTTTTCCGCCTCCTTGCTGAAAAAGCAGGCGGGCACCTCGTTGGGGCGGTGATACGCCACGCATTCGCAGCACTTCCCGTGGTTGGCGCAGGGATAGGTGCAGGGGCAATCGTTTTTGTTGTCGCAGGCCATGTTACTCTCCTTTTTTCACTTCGCTCCAGCTTTTGTAAACCTGAAACACGTTCTCGGGCTTGCTGTCGCCGAACTCGCATTGTCCTATGACGCCGCCCTTCCTGTACAGCCGGCGGTAAACCTCCCGGACTGCCTTGTCTATATCTTCCGTGGTGCCGGTCCTCAGCAGGTGCTGCCGGTCTATCTCGCCGCAGAAGGTGATCCGCCCCGCAAAGGGCTCCAGATTTTCCAGACCCATGCAGAAGATCTGGCTGTTGAGCATATCCAGCCCCAGCTCCGTCAGGTCGGGGTATATCTCCAGTATATAGCCGTCCGAGTGCATGAATATCTTTTTTCCGGCGCCGTGGGCTATGTCTATAAAGCTCTTGTAGATGGGCTTGAAATAGGCCCGCCACAGGTCCGGGGAGATGAGGAGGCTTTTCTGGGAGCCCCAGTCGTCCATAAACTGCAGGCAGTCCACGTCGGTCCGGGCCCACAGCTCCATGCACCGGCAGTAAAAGTCCGCCATGTCGGCGAGAAAGGCCTTCATGTCCGGGTTTTCGTCTATGAGGTCCATATAGAGGGGCACGGTGCCCCTGATGAACTGCAGCTGCTCAAAGGGACGGGGGCAGCAGCCCGCCTTCACGAACTTGTCCGTCTTGGCGCAGTCCCGGTTGATGGAGTCTGTGTCGATGGTGAGCCACTCCGTGGGAAAGTGCACCCTGGCCCTGTCCTCTCGCCAGTCCCTGACTATGGGGTCCTTCACCTCCCCTATGACTCCCGCCTGTATGTTTTCGAAGATACAGCCCCAGCTGTCCCGAAAGGTCCCCACGGCGTAGGGGTCTCCCTGAGCGTAGTCCGGCTCCGAGCAATAGGGAGCCACGCCGGTGGTGTCAAAATTGTTGTATTCCGCGTAAAGGGCTTCCACCTTGCCGGGGTACTTTATCTGGGCTATGGGCAGATACCACAGCTCCAGGGGTATCCGGGCAGGGTCTTCAAAATTCAGTGTCTGATACACCAGCTCTCTCGATGTTGCCGCCATAAGCTGCTCCTATTTCAAAAAATACCGGGAGGCATACATTTCCTGCCCGCCAAAGCCGGCTCTGATGAGCAGGTGGTGGACCCCCTTGGGCAAGCCGGAGGTGTCCATCAGCATCTTTGCCGTGTCGTTGCCCGCCCCCTTGGACACTCCGTCCAGATATATGATATAATAGTCCGCTCCCGCCAGCTCCGGGGGTATCTCCGGGGCAAATATGTCCGACATGGGCTTCGCCCCCTGCTTTTTCACTCTCTCCGACAGGGCCTCCGCCGCCTTTTCCAGCTCCGCCCGGGTCAGCTCGGGGCTGTATTCCCCGAAGCACAGGCGCACCCATTCCAGCCGGCGGCCCTGTTTGGCAAAGCAGTCCGACGACAGCCCCGTAAAGGCGGGCATCTCCCGGAAGTCCTCCCCCTCAAACCGGACCAGGGCCCTGAAGGAGTTCTCCGGATGCTCCGGATAATACCACAGGCCCAGTGTCCCTTTGTAAAGGGGAGCCCTGCCCTCCAGCTCAAAGGCGTCCTTTTTGGAGCCTACGACCATGACCTGCTCCACCGCGTCGTCGTGGCGGGAGTAGTGGAACAGGGGCTGTATCATAAAGCCCCCTCTGGACTCGTCCTTCGTGCTCTCTTTGGTCCCGGCGGGACGCCGGGGGGAGGTGGCTATGGTCACCACTCCGCCGTGCACCGTGTTCAGCTGTCCCGGCCGGTCATAGGCGGTGCCGTCAAAGCGGCCCACCCCCTTCACGGGCTGGACCACCTTTGTCAGCTCGTAGGAGCCCCCCTCCCGCAGATATGCGGTCACCGGGCCTCCCGGCCTGTTGTCAAAATCTATGTAGTCTATGGGGCTCTCCGGCCGTTCCACCGTGATCACTATGACGTCCCCTTCGGCAGGGACGTAGGAGGTCCCCAGAGGCTCCAGGGAGCCCTTCTTTTCCAGAAACACCCTGCTCCCCTGAAAAGGAGCCACATTGCCGAAGATAAAGGTCCCGGCGGCCACGTCCGTGTGTATGCCCGAGTCCCCGGCGGGGATGCCGCCGTAGAGCTCCGGCTCTGTGAACAGCTCCGCGGGCACCAGGCTGAAGATGCTCATGTCGTCCGGCCCGTTCTTCAGCAGGGACCCGGCAGGGGACACCTTGATGCGTATGCCGTGGCTGGCAGCCGCGGCCACCAGTCCTCCGTCTGTGTAGTCCGCCGCCAAAAAGGCCCGGCGGGTCCGGGAGGCGGCCCGGGTCACCCGGCCGCCGGCATAATAGGTCTTGCCTCCGTCAAGGCTGGCCTGCACCAGCCCCCGGGCCCGGTTTTCCACCCGGATACGGTAGATCTCTTCTCCGAAAAGGGCCGTGGCCAGCAGCAAAAGGGCCAGGGCCATACATATCTTTTTCATAAGTCTCCTATCCGGTCAGCTCCCTGAACTCCTGCCTCCGGGAAAAGCTCCGGCCGCCTATCTTCACGGGCTCGTCCGACAGCACCGCCGGGTCCACCGCGTGTCCCACTCTCGCCAAAAACTGCCTGTCCCCTACCCTCCGGGATATCCTGAGAAAGGGCAGCACCATGTCCAGTATGGTGGGAGACGACACGCTGACGGCCAGCAGCTTTTCGCAGGCCTTTCTCCCCTCCACGTAGCTCTCCTCCGTGAGAAGGCTTTCGGTCAGGCAGGGGACTATGCGGGCGCTCCACAGAGCCTGACAGTAGGCTCTCTCTATGAGCCGGGCCCCGGGCCTCATGGCCAGCAAGGACTCCGCCTTGCGGCAGGCCTTTTCCGCCTGTTTCCGGGACGAAGAAGCCATATAGCTCAGAAAGCTGGCTATCTCCCCGTCGGACAGGGTGTTGTTCATAAAGGGCTTCAGCAGCTGCCAGGCCTCCATGTAGCGCTCCTCCTCCGCCAGGCTGCGGGCTCTGGCAAAGGCTTCGTCCTTCCCGCCGCAGGTCTCCTCCGGCTCTCCGGCCCCCATCTGGGGGATGGGCTGCACCGGCTGGGGCATTTCCTCCGGAGGGTCGGGCTCCCGGGCGGGCTCCGCCTTCTCTGCCATAAGGCGGCGGAGATCCACGTGCTTGAGAGCGTAGATGTCTATGCTCTCGTCCAGCTCCTCCTCCGGCTCCGCGGCGGCCGCGGGAGCGGTCTCGGGCAGGACCGGGGGCTCCTTCAGGACCCCTATGGCGTATTTGGCCAGCTTGTCGGCGTATTCGTTCCAGGTGTCCCCCGAGTGGCCCTCGGTCTTCACCCATTCCACCGACACGCCCGCCTGATCCACGTAGCTCTTGTAATACTTGGTCAGCACCGTGTTGGCCTTGAAGGTGCCCTCCGCCCAGGCCTGGAGCCCGGTGTAATCGTGATGGACCTTCAGGGCCGTCACCTCGTTTTCGTTGCAGAAATCCAGCAGCTTCAGCACCGCAAATATCTCGCCCGCCACGTTTCTGTGAGTCAAAAACTCCTGGGGCACGTCGGTGCCGAAATCCTCGCACAGATACTCGCCGTCCTCCAGCACCACGAAGGACCAGCCGGCCCTGTTGTCTCTGAACGAACCGTCAACCCACGCTTCTGTCATTCTTCGCTCCTATATGACCATCCTGAGGACCATGGTTTTGATGATGGCCTCGGGTTCTTCGTCCGTATCCTCGGCCCCCTTCAGGGCCAGATCCGTGTCCGCCACTATGCCTATCCACCGCCGCAGGGCGGCAAAGGTGGTCTTTCTTGCCATATTCAGCAGCTTGGTCTGCTGCCAGGACGCCCGGGTCACCAGAGAGCCCGGAGGGAAATATTCCGCCAGGTCTCCCAGGTCCTCCTTTGAGACGGGCTTCCTGCCCCCGTCGGGATGCTGCTCCGTCAGTATGCGGGCCTGCCACAGCAGCCGCAGCTGACCGGACAGAAGGGACAGGAGCTTGAGGGCAGTGGCCTGGGGTTCGTTGCCTTCTATAAACAGGCCCTCGGCCATAGCCACGGCCTTTTTGCCCTCCCTGCCCAGCAAGGCGTCCAGAAATTCGAACACCCTCTCCTCGGGAGTCTCGCTGGTACACTGCCGGACGTCGTCGGGAGTGACCGTCTTTTGGTCCAGAGCGTAGGCGCACAGCTTGTCTGTCTCGGAGGCCAGCAGGGTGTAGTCGGTGCCCACCCGGCGTATGAGCAGCTCCAGGGCCTCCCGGCCTATCTCCTTGCCCTGCTCCCGAAACCGTTCTCTGACAAAGGGCTCCACCTGCTCCTGTATGTCCTTTTTTCTGGTCACCGGCTCAAATTTGCGGATCCCCTTTTCCTTCTCGATGGCCTTGGACAGGCCGGCAGACAGTTCAAAGCCCGGGGCAGGCTTGCCGTCCTTCATGTCAGGGGCCGGTATCCAGAGGATGATGCAGCCGGACTCCGGCACCATATACAGGTTGCGGGCCAGCTCCGCCTGCTCGGCGGCGGGCATCTTGTGGGCATACCTGACCAGCACGGTCCTTTTGGGAGAGCCCAGAGGCAGTATGCCGGCGCCGGTGATGATCCTGCTGGCAGTGGCCGAGTCTCCCGTCATCTCGTCTCTGTCAAAGAGCTCAAAGTCGGGGTCGGTCACCTCACGGAGCAGCTCTTCCACAGCCTTTGTCTTGCTGTAGTCGTCTCTGCCCTGAAACAGATATATCCTGCTCTTTTCCTTTTTCGCCATCAGCGCGTCCTCCCTGTCTCAATACTATTATATCACAAAAAGCCCTGCGGGATATTTGACACTCCCGGGGCCCGGTGCTATAATGCTATTGGCATTCCGGAGGAAAGACCTATGACCAACACCCACAGAATACTCAATACCCTCAGAGGCCTGCCCGTGGACAGGCCCCCGGTGAATTTTTATGAGATAGGCGGCTTCAACGTGGACCCCGGAGACCCGTCCCCCTACAACGTGTACAATTCTCCCGACTGGCAGCCCCTGCTGCAGCTGGCAGAGGAAAAGACCGACGTCATGCGCTTTGGCATCATACGGGCCACCCCCAGATATCCGGAGCTCCACCGGGAGCTGGTGACCACCGAGACCCGGGACACGGGCCGGAGCATCATCACCGTCACCACCTTTCGCATAGGCGGCAGGACCCTCACCAGGACCGACAGGAGAGACGCGGAGGCAGACACCGTGTGGCACACGGAGCACCTGCTGAAAAACACGGAGGACCTGCAGACCTTTTTGTCCATTCCCGACGAATATTTTCTCTGGGATTACGACGCCTCCCCCATGACCCGGCAGGAGGAGGCCCTGGGGGACCGGGGAGTGGTCATGGCAGACGGAGCCGACGCCCTGGCGGAGGCCGCGGTCCTCTTTTCCATGGAGGACTACACGGTGCTGGCCCTCACCGAGGAGGCCCTGTTCCGGTCCTTGCTGGACAAGCTCCAGCCCTCCCAGCTGGACAGATACTCTCAGATAGCGGCCCAGAGGCCGGACACGGTGTGGCGGCTCTGCGGACCCGAATACGCCACTCCCCCCTATCTGCCCCCTGCCCTGTTCAGGGAATACGTGGTGCCCTATGACAAGCCCCTTATAGACATCATCCACGGCTCCGGAGGCCTCTGCCGGCTCCACTGTCACGGCAAGATAAAAAGGGTGGCCCCCTATATACTGGAGCTGGGGCCCGACGGCATAGACCCGGTGGAGCCTCCCGAGCAGGGAGACGTGACCCTGGCGGAGGCCCGGGAGCTGCTGGGGCCCGGCATCGCCCTCTTTGGCAACATAGAGGCCAGCGACATAGAGACCCTGCGGCCGGCGGACTTCGCTGAGAAGGTCCGGACAGCGGTGGAAGAGGGCTCCGCCGGTCCCGGCGGCTTTGCCCTGCAGCCCTCCGCCTCCCCCTACGGCCGGCGGATAGCTCCCTCGGTCATGGAAAACTATATGTGCATGCTGCAGGCGGTGGGGGCGCTCTGAGCCCCAACAGTCAAGGGGAGAGGGCCGGAGCCCCCTCCCCTTTTGCTTGCGCTGCGGTCAGATCCTGTCGATGGCTTCGATGCCTATGGCGCTCAGGGTGTTTTTCATGACCTGCTTGAATGCGGCCACCAGCGCCAGCCTGAAGCTGCGCAGACCCTCGTCCTCTATGTTGATAAAAGCCACTCTCTTTTCCGCTTCCGGATCCGGATTCTCATAAAAGCCCGTAAAGACGCCGGCCAGGTCAAAAGCATACCGGGCCAGGGGCGCCGGGGACAGCTCCTCCGCCGCCTTTTCCAGCACCCGGGGATACTCGGCCAGCTTGGCCAGCAGGGCCTTTTCGGTGTCCGTGACCCGGTCCGTGCTTGCCCGCTGCAGGTCTATGGCCCCGGCCTTGTTCAGCACGGAGGCCGCTCTGGCGTGAGCGTATTCGCAATAGATGCCCGAGTCTCCCGTGGTCTTCAGGGCTTCCTCAAAATCAAAGACCAGCATCTTGCCGTTGGTGGTCCGGCTCATGAAGTAGCGGACCGCCGCGCAGGCCAGTATGTCCAGGCTCACCGGGTCCTTGACCTTTTCGCCTATCTTGTCTCTGATGATGTCTATGAGGTCGTCTCCCTTGACTCCCAGACCCTTTCTGCCGCTCATGGCCTGGACCTGGGCGTCCTTGTCGGTCTCCATGCCCAGAGCCTCGGCGGCGGAGTTGGACAGCACCACCACCTCATAGCCCAGATGCACCGAGTTGGCCGCTTCTTTTTTGAAGCCCAGCTTGTCCAGACATTCATACACTATCTGCTGGGTGTAGCTCTGGCGGCAGTCTATGACGTTGATGACTTCGTCCGCCCGGCCCCACTTGTCGCAGGGAGCCCCGTCGGGGGCGGTGGTGGCCAGCGCGGTGCCGTCGGGCTGCAGGCCCCATTCTCCGTAGAGAAAGTCCTTGCCCAGCACGCCGAACTTCCACATCTGATATGCTATATCCTTGCCTGTGTAGGTGACTATGCCGTTGGAGCGCACCAGTATCTTGTCCTCGCTCTTGACCCCCTCCTCGGTCTCCACTATGCCGGAGCCGTATCTGACCACCCAGCAGCCCCGGTTGGGGCCCTCGGTCTCATACACCACGGCGCCGGTGTCCCGGAGCTTGTCAAAGGCAGTCTTCCAGAAGCCCCGCAGGAATATGTCCGACTCCCAGTTCAGCAGGTCGTACCGGACGTTGAGGCGTCCCACGGTAGCCAGATGACACCGGACTATCCGGGCAGCCACCTCCTTGGCAAAGGCGGCTATGGGGTTGTCCTGGCTCTCCACCATATGGAGCACCTCCACCCTCTTTTCCTTCAGCTCGGGATCGCTTTCGTAGGCGGCGGAAATGCGGGAATAGACGTCCCAGCACCAGTAGTCAAAGCTCTGGGAGCCCTCCGCCTTTTTCCAAATGGCGTCTATGTTGGAGCCGTCATAGACCGGCTCGTCCAGATAGAGCATGGCCACCACCACGTCCGCCACCTGCACTCCCGTGTCGTCTATATAGTTGCAGGCCTGGACCCGGTGGCCCATCCTGCGCAGTATGCGCACCACGCTGTCGCCTATGATGGCGTTGCGCAGGTGGCCTATATGCATGGCCTTGTTGGGGTTCACGTTGGTGTGCTCCACCAATATGTTCCTGCCGGTGGGCTCCCGGTCGCCGAACCGGTCCCCCTCCTCCAGTATCTGCCCTATGAGGTCCCGGGCATACAGGGGATGATCCACCCTGAAGTTCACGTAGCCGGGCTTGGTGACCTCCACGGAGGCGATATAGGGCAGAGAGCAGCGGGTGAGATGCTCCGCCAATTCCTCTGCTATCAGAAAAGGCGCCTTGCGGAGAGTCTTGGCAAAGGGCATGCACACGGCGGTGGAAAAATCTCCCATTTCCTTGCTGGGGGGCACGTTGTAGCTCACGGCCAGCCCGGGATCGCCGAAAAACTCCCTGATACCTGCGGTGATTTTGTCTTGAAGCATATTGCTACCTCTTGATATATGTGATCAGCTCTAACATCCGGCGCACGGCCTTGCCTCTGTGGGAAATGGCGTTCTTTTCCGCCGGGGACAGCTCCGCCAGATGGCGCCTGAGGGAGGGCAGATACATGACGGGGTCAAAGCCAAAGCCTCCGTCGCCCCTTTCCTCCCGGGCTATCTCCCCCTCCAGAGTGGCGCGGACCGTGACTATGTGAGGGTCATCGGGGTAAAACACGGCGCCCTCTGCGGCGGGGCAATCCCTGAGCCCCTCTATCACCGAGGGCTCCGGAGCATAGAGACAGGCGCAGCAGACAAAACGGGCTGTCCTGAGGGAAGCGTCCCCCAGCTCCTCCAGCAGCTTGCGGCACCTTTCCCGGTCCGTGTCGGCGTAGCGGGAGGAATAGACTCCCGGTCTGCCTCCCAGCGCGTCCACCTCCAGACCCGAATCGTCTGCCAGGCAGAGGAGGCCGTATCGGGAGCCGTAGCCCTCGGCCTTCAGCACTGCGTTTTCCTCAAAGGTGGCTCCGGTCTCCTCTATCTCATAGAGCTTGTCCAGCTCGTCCAGAGCCGTGACGGCCGTGTCCGTGCCGGAGAGCAGCTCCTTCATCTCCCGCACCTTGCCGGGGTTGTGTGTGGACAAAAGCAGCTTCATCACCAGCCTGCCTCTTTGGTGATCTCAAATATCCGGCCTATGCCTTCGGCGGCCAGGTCCAGCAGGGAGTCAAACCTCTTCCGGGGGAAGGGATAGCCCTCTGCGGTGCTCTGGACCTCTATGAGCTTGCCGGCGGAGGTCATCACCACGTTCATATCCACCTGAGCGTTGCTGTCCTCCACGTAGGCCAGGTCCAGCAGCTCCTCGCCTCCCACTATGCCGCAGCTGACCGCGGCCACCCGCTCCGTAAAGGGCAGACGGCGGATCAGCTTTTCCTTCAGCATATATTCGCAGGCATCGGCAAAGGCCAGAAAGCTGCCTGTGACCGAAGCGGTCCTGGTGCCGCCGTCGGCCTGTATCACGTCGCAGTCCAGCCAGACGGTCCTTTCGCCCAGAGCGTCCAGGTCCGCCACGCTGCGGATGGAGCGGCCTATGAGCCTCTGTATCTCCATGGAGCGGCCGTCTATCTTGCCCTTGACGGAGTCTCTCTGCTTTCTGGTCTCGCAGCTGCAGGGCAGCATGGCGTATTCGGCGGTGATCCAGCCGCTGCCGGTGCCCTTCAGGAAGGGGGGCACCTTGTCCTCCACGGAGGCGGTGCAGATGACTCTGGTCTTGCCCACCTCTATGAGGACGCTGCCTTCGGCGTTGGGCATGAAGTCCCTGTGGAGGACTATGGGCCGCAGCTCGTCCGAGGCCCTCTTGTCAAAACGCACCATCAGAGAGCGGCGTCCAGCAGCTTTTTCAGGGCGGGCTTGGGCTGAAGACCCACGGTGCGGGCTTCCACGCTGCCGCCCTTGAAGAGTATGACGGTGGGGATGCTCATGATGCCGTACTGCTGAGCCAGGTCGCCGTTGTCGTCTATATCCACCTTGACAAACCGGACCTTGCCCTCGTATTCCCCGGCCAGCTGGTCAATGATGGGGGCCAGCATCTTGCAGGGGCCGCACCAGGTGGCCCAAAAGTCCACCAGCACCGGCAGATCCGCCTTCAATACTTCCTGCTCAAAATCGGCAGAGCCTATAGCTTTGATGTTGCTCATCTTTGTATCCTCTCTTTTGTATTTCTAATAATTATTTTATATATTAGTTCAGCTCCGAGGGAGCCACGGGCCCGGCGCCGTCCTCGGCGGACAGCACCCACACCTCCGGCTCCAGCCCGGTGGCCCGGGGATATTCTCTCCGGACGTATTCTGCGAAATCCTTTACCCGGGAGGCCTCCACCAGACTGACGGCGCAGCCTCCGAAGCCGGCGCCTGCCAGACGGCCCGACAGGGAGCCGGGAGCCTCTCTGGCAGCCTTGACCATGGCCTCCAGCTCGGGACAGGACACCTCATAGTCGTCTCTGGCCGAATCGTGGCTTTGGTCCATGAGCCTGCCAAAGGCCTCGAAGTCGCCGGCATTCAGCACCCTGATGGCCTCCAGGCCCCGGTTGTTCTCGGTGATCACGTGGCGGGCTCTCATATACTGCTTTTCCGTGAGCTCGTCCTTGTGCCTGTTTATCATGTCCAGAGTGGCGTCCCTGAGGGCCCGGACCTCCGGATAATGCTTTTGCAGCGCGGCCACGGCCTCTTCGCACTGGGCCCGCCGGGCTCCGTATTCGCTGTCCACCAGCCCCCGCCGCTTCATGGTGTTGCACACCACCACCTTATAGCGGCTGCAGTCCAGAGGCAGCTGCCTGTATTCCAGGCTGCGGCAGTCCAGAAACAGGGCGTGGTCCTTTTTGCCGTTGCGGGACACGAACTGGTCCATGATGCCGGTGCTCACGCCCACAAACAGGTTCTCGGCCTTCTGGCCCACCAGAGCCATCTCCGGCCCGGACATCTCAAAGCCGAACAGAGTCTGCATCAAGACCCCGGTGGCGTTTTCCAGAGCCGCCGAGGAGCTGAGGCCGCTGCCTATGGGCACGTTGCTTGACAGGGCTATTTCGGCTCCGCCCAACCGGGCCCCCGCCTCCAGCAGATATTTGATGACCCCTCTCGAGTAGTTGCTCCACTTATACCTTTCGTCGGACTGCAGGTCCCCCAGGCTGAATACGGAGGTCTCGTTTTTGTTCATGGAATGGATGGACACGGTGTCTCCGCCGGTCCGGCGGCCGCAGGCCAGCACGTTCAGGTCTATGGCAATGGGGAGGACAAAGCCGTCGTTGTAATCCGTGTGGATGCCCAGCAGGTCCACCCGTCCGGGGCTCTTTACAAAGGCCTCCGGCTCTCCTTTGTAGACGTCTTCAAATCGGCGTCTCAGCTCTTCGTATCGCGCTTTCAATGCTCTTCTCCCAGGATCTGCGACAGGAGCCTTTCCAGGTCGCTGTCGTTTTTGAATTCTATGACTATCTGGCCCTTGGTGCGTCGTTTGACCACCCGGACCCCGGTCTTCAGGGCTTCCTTCAGTTTGGCGGACAGGTCTGCCAGCTCCGTTGTTTCACGTGAAACAGCCGGCCTTGCGGGCTTTTCCGGCTCCGGCTCGGACATATCCCCCAGAGGGTTGTTGATGATGCGGGCCAGCTCCTCGGCGTCCCTCACGGTAAGGTTTTCCCGGACTATCCTTTCGGCAAAGGGCACCCGGTTTTCCTCCGAGGACACGGAGAGGACGGCTCTGGCGTGGCCTTCGCTGATGGACTTGTCCTCCAGCATGGCCAGCACCGGCTCCGGCAGGGACAGGAGCCTCAGATGATTGGCCACGGAGCTGCGGCTCTTGCCTACCACTCCCGCCAGATGCTCCTGGGTGTAGCCGAAATCCTCCACCAGACGCTTGTAGGCTCTGGCGGTCTCGATGGGGCCTATGTCCTCCCGCTGGATGTTTTCTATGACGGCTATCTCCAGGCTCTGGGTGTCCGTCACGTCCCTGACCAGAGCGGGCACGGTCCTGAGGCCCGCCAGCCGGGAGGCCCGCAGCCGTCTTTCCCCGGCCACCAGCTCGTACCGGTCCTCGTCCTTTTTTCTCAGCAGCACAGGCTGCAGGACGCCGTATTTTTTGATGGAGTCCGCCAGCTCCCTCAGGCTGTCCTCGTCAAATCTCTGACGGGGCTGAAAGGGGTTGGGGTCTATGAGTATGACCTCTATTTCCGTGGGCCGGTCCTGAGGAGCGCTGATGCGATTGGCTCCCAGCAGGTCCGCCGGGCCCTTAGCCATGGTTTTGTTTTCCAAATTCCGATACCTCCACAGCAAATGCTCCATAGTTCTCCGCGCCCACGGAGCCCGGAGCATAGGTAAAAATAGACTTCCCGTGGCTGGGAGCCTCGGAAAGCTTCACGTTTCTCGGCATGATCACCGAAGACACCTGACTGCCGAAAAAGGCCCTGACCTCACCGGTGATCTTTTCGCTGAGGGCGGTCCTGTAGTCAAACATGGTGAGGAGTATCCGGGCTATCTTCAGGTCCGGATTCAGATTCCGGGTGACCAGAGTGATGGTCTGCAGCAGCTGGGTGATGCCTTCCAGAGCGTAGTATTCGCACTGGATGGGCAGGATGGTGTATTTGGCGCAGGTGAGCACGTTCACGGTCAGGAGCCCCAGAGAGGGAGGGCAGTCTATGATGACGAAGCTGTAGTCGTCACTGACGGCGTCCAGAGCCAGCCCGAGACGCTTTTCTCTGGACATCATGCCCATGAGCTCTATGTCCGCCCCGGCCAGATTCAGGGTGGCGGGAGCCAGAGACAGATTCTTTTCGCCGGTAGGCAGGATCACGTCCTTCAGGGGCGCGGCGCCCATCATCACGTCATACATACAGCGGTCCAGAGAGGACTTGTCTATGCCCAGACCGGTGGTGGCGTTGCCCTGAGGATCCATGTCCACCAAAAGCACCTTCTCGCCCAGAATGCCCAGTCCGGCAGCCAGATTGATGGCGGTGGTGGTCTTGCCCACGCCGCCCTTTTGGTTCACAACCGCATATATATTATTCATTGCTTCGGACCCTTGTTCTACAAAAAAAACCGGAAACATCCGGTATAAAAATGGAGGAGAGACCGGGATTTGAACCCGGGGCACAACGATAAAGTTGCGCGACGGTTTTCGAAACCGCTCCCTTAAGCCACTCGGGCACCTCTCCTTACCACAACTATTATACCCTATTTTTGCTCCTTATGCAAGCCGCCGGGCCATTATTATTGCTCCGGCAGGTCCAGATAATGCATTATGCCTATCTGACAATAGGCGGTGCTCTCGGGATACATGTTGTTCATGGCCCTGTCCTCCAGGCCGTCTCCGTCCGTGTCCTCTGTCCAGTTGTACACTCCTCCGGTCTCGTTCAGGATGCGTATCCTCAGAGGGTTGTCCCCCAGCAGATAGGCCGTCATCCGGCGGCACCTGAGGAGATATCCGGCCTCCCCTGTGACCCGATACAGCAGGGCGAGAGCCTGGAGCCAGTGGCCCGTCTGATAGTAGAAAAATTGTCCCCGGGCCTTCCAGCTGTCGTCTGCCCTGCCCCAGCAATAGGTCATCTCTCCGGGGACCAGATTCAGGCCGAAATTGATCACCTCTCCCCTGTATTCGCTCCGCCTGACCCACAGGCTCAGCCAGTAGTCCGCCGCCGCTGCGGCGCAGTCCCTCCACCGGCCGGCGTCCGGGTCTCCGGGCAGGGCCAGACAGCCCCGGGCCAGAGCGGCTATGGCCATGCTGTCCACGTTGGGATACCTGCTCCAGCTCCGGCCCCGCTGCAGGTCGCAGAGGGCGTTCAGGCTGTCCCGGCAGGCCTCCCCGAAGCTCACCCGGCGCCCCTTTTTGTCCACGTAAGCCGCGGCCTTTCCCGCAAAATCCAGGGTCTCCGCCAGCCCCAGAGTCAGATAGGCGTGCTCCCCCGGGTCTCTCCAATAGGGGCGGCCTCCGGAGGAGGAGCGGGTATAGCCCCCTTCATAGCCGTCGCACAGGCAAAACTGCAGGCCCGCCCCTATGGCGGGGACCAGAGACTCTCTCAGGCCCGGGTCCGCGGCGGCGGCTTCGCACAGCCCCCAGAGGGCTCTGCCGTTCAGCACCCCTCCCCCGGCATAATCCAGAAAGGCCGGGTTGTAAAACCAGCCCTTGCCCTCGGTGAGATAGTCTCCGTTGACGAACATGCCGTAGTGAAAGGCCCCCCGGGTGTATCGCTCCCTCACTCCCCGGTGGTCTTCAAGAGCCAGATTGCCCTCCTGCAGGTGCTGCATGGCGGCCAGATTGGCGGCCCCCTGCCGGACCATATCCCGCAGGTTGTCGTCAAAGGGCTTCTTTATCCTGCCCAGCCGCATGGCATACATAATGAGTATGTCGGCAAAATCGTTGGCAAAGGCGTAGGGCATATAGTTGCCGAAGGCCCCGTTGTCCGGGTCTCCGTCCAGGGGATGATCGTTGGAGGAGTTGAACCAGGAGGGCCAGACGCTCTGCCAGAAGCACCTGCAGGGCCTGCGGCCCAGAGGCCGGGACCAGTCCCTGTCCCTGTGGGCAAAGTCGTAGAGGGCCAGGTCCCTCTTGAAGTATGCCAGGTCCTCGTCATTGTCCGTGTCGAAGCCCTTTCTGTCCCCTCTCTGAGACGCCGCGGCTCCCCTGCTGTTTATATAGAGGCTCAGCAGCCGGCGGACCGCCGGATATTCCCGGGCCTTCCGGTCCCTGTTGCCCTTCCGGTCCAGCAGGTCGTTGGTAAACACGGAGGGCAGCTCCGGCGCCTCCGCTCCCCGGCGGCATATAAGGGCTCCCTCGGCGGCGTCGGCGAAGTCCGGGTCCTCCGCGGCGTCTATGAAATACACGTCAGTCCCGGCGGCAAAGGTCCCGGAAAAGACCCCGTCTTCATCCGCCCGGAGGGTCATGGTCACGCTCCTGCCGTCGGAGGCCCCGGTGACCCTCACGTATACAGGGCTGCCGGGGGCCGCCCTTCCCGTTATCCGGGGAGCGCCCCTGTCCGTGTCCCTGACGGCCCCCTCCGAGAACATGGGGGACAGGGACACTTCTCCCCTGGCGGCGCACAGGACGCACAGGGCAAGACAGAGAGAGAGCAGAGCGGTTTTCATCATGGTCGCCTTCCTTTTTCGGGCCTTATTCAGCCCTATTGTAGCATTTTGCCCCGGGCTTATCAAGCCACTTGAAATACGGCAGGCCAAAAGGTATAATCAATAAGGGAAGGTCCCCCCGTAAATGTTTCACGTGAAACACAAGGAGTCTCATCAATGAAATCATACAGCATCGGAGTCATAGGCTGCGGGCACATAGCCAGAAAGGCCCACCTTCCGAACATAGCTCCCAAATACAGACTGACCGCCGTGTCCGACGTCAGCCGCGAAAGGGCTGAAGCCGCCAAACAGGAATTCAGCGCCGCATACGCTTTTGACGACTACAGGCAGCTGCTGGCGCTGGAGGAAATAGACTCGGTCCACATCTGCACCCCCAACTATCTCCACGTCCCCATAGCCCTGGAGGCTCTGGCAGCGGGGAAGCACGTCCTGGTCGAAAAGCCCATGGCCACCAACGCCAAGGACGCGGCCATGCTGTTTGCCGAGGCCGAAAAACGGGGCCTCAAGGTCATGTCGGCCAACTGCTACAGATACATCACCGAGAGCTCCGTCATCAAGTCCTTCGTGGACAGGGGGCAGCTGGGAGATATCTACTACGTCAACGTCAAGGCTCTGCGCAGAAGGGGCATCCCCCCCTACGGAGCCTTTACCAGCAAGGAGCTCCAGGGAGGCGGACCTCTCATAGACATAGGCGTCCATCAGCTGGACCTGGCCATGTATCTGCTGGGCAACCCCAGGCCCCTCAGGGTCACCGGCTGCGCCAGCGCCCATATAGGCAACACCCCCGGCCACGCCTGGGCCGACCGGGGCAAGTGGGATCCTGAAAAATACGATATAGAGGATCTGGCCTGCGGCTTCGTGCACCTGGAAGGAGGCGCGGTCCTGAACGTGGAGACCGCCTTTGCGGCCAACATCAGGGAGGACCTCTTCTGCGTGAGCCTTATGGGCACCAAGGGCGGCGCGGACACCAAGCCCCTGAGGATATACACGGAGGATCAGGAGGTGCTGCTGGACGCAGAGCCGGCCCACCTCTCCATGACCAACATATACGCGGCGGAGATAGACGGCTTTTACAAGGCCATAGAGGAAGACGGCCCGGTGCCCGTAAGGCCCGGGGAGACCGTCAACGTGCTGAAGATCATAGACGGGATCTACAGATCCTCCGAAGAAGGGCGGGAGATCGCTCTGTAACGCGCTTGCGGCGGGACCCTGCGGGGTCCTTTTTTTTTGCTCATTTTTTTGCGGCCTCCGGGAGACCGGGACCCGGTAATTATGATATAATAATACTGTAATCACCATTCAACTAAAGGAGTACCTGACCATATGGAACAGACACAAGCCGCCGGCAGCGTCCCCTTTGCCCATCTGCACGTCCACTCCGAGTTTTCCATTCTGGACGGGCTCTCGGGCATAGAGTCCATCGTTGACCGGGCCAAGGCTCTGGGCATGCCTGCAGTGGCCCTCACGGACCACGGCGTCATGTACGGCAACCTGGCCCTCTACGACGCCTGCGATAAAGCGGGCATCAAGCCCATACTGGGCTGCGAGGTCTACGTGGCCCCCCGGTCCATGGAGCAAAAGGAAGCGGGCATCGATGACAAGAACTATCATTTGGTGCTGCTGGCCAAAAACCTCACCGGCTACAAGAATCTCATCAAGCTGGTATCGAGAGCCTTTTCCACCGGCTTTTATTACAAGCCCCGGGTGGACAAGGCCCTGCTGCGCACCTACCGGGAGGGGCTCATAGCCCTGTCCGCCTGTCTGGGCGGCGAGCTACCCAGGACCCTGCTGGAGGCCCCGGACAAGGCCGAAGAGGTGCTGCAGAGCTATCTGGATATCTTTGGCAAGGAAGACTTTTACATAGAGATACAGAACCACGGCATCCCCGAGGAGGAGCAGATCATTCCCCGGCTCCTGGCCCTGGCCGAAAAGACCGGAGTCAAGGCGGTGTGCACCAACGACAGCCACTACACCCTCCGGGAGGACAGCGACACCCACGACACCCTGCTGTGCATCCAGACCGGCAAGACCAAAAGCGACGCGGACCGCATGAGATATGAGCCCGAAAAGTACTATATCAAGTCCTACGAGGAGATGCTGTCCATGTTCCCGGACAGGCCGGAGCTCTGTTCCAACACTCTGGAGATAGTGGACAAGTGCAACGTCCGATTTGACTTTTCCAGATCCCAGCTGCCGGACCCGGGAGTCCCCAAGGGCATGGATCCCGCCGACTATATGGTCAGCGAGGCCATGTCGGGCCTGAAGCGCCGCATGGGGACGGAGGAGCTGCCCCCCGAGTATCTGGAGCGCTTTGACTACGAGGCCCGGACCATCAACGAGCTGGGCTTTTCGCTGTATATGCTCATAGTCCGGGACTTCACGGACTATGCCCGCCAACACGGCATCTACGTGGGGGTCCGGGGCTCGGCAGCCTCCTCCCTCATAGGCTACGGCCTGGGCATCACCGACGTGGACCCCATAGAATACGGCCTCACCTTCGAGAGATTTCTCAATCCCTACAGAGCCGAGATGCCCGATATAGATCTGGACATACAGGACAACAAGAGAGGGGACCTCATAGCCTACGTGGCCGAAAAATACGGCGAGGAATGCGTGGGACAGATCTCCACCTTCAATCAGATGAAGGCCAGAGGCGCCGTCAACGACTGCGGCCGGGCCCTGGGCATGGACCTGAAGGACGTGCGGCGGATATCGGACATGATAGACGCCGGCCCCAAGGCCACCATCAGCTCCTCCATGGAAAGCAACGCTGAGCTGAAAAGGGTCTATGACGAGGAGCCTCAGGCCAGGCTGCTGCTGGACACGGCCCTGAAGCTGGAGGGGGTCAACCGTTCGAGAGGCATACACGCGGCGGGAGTCCTCATAGCCGCCCAGCCTTTGGACGAGCTGGTGCCCGTGGAGGTCAGCGAAAACGGGGACAGAGTGGCCCAGCTGCCCAAGACCAGCATCGAGCGGGTAGGGCTGCTGAAGATGGACTTTCTGGGCCTCATCAACCTGACCATCCTGGCCAACGCCATCGAAAACGTCAGGCGCACCAAGGGCATAGAGATAGACCGTCTGAAGATACCCCAGGACGACCGCAAGACCTTTGAGATGCTGGCCCGGGGAGAGACAAACGGAGTCTTTCAGCTGGAATCGGGGGGCATGACCAAAAACGTGGTGGAGCTGAAGCCCAACTCGGTGAGGGAGCTGGCCGCTATGGTGGCCCTGTTCCGCCCCGGCCCCATGGCCTATATACCCAAGTTCATCAAGTCCAAGTTCGGGGTCACCCCCATCACCTACACCCATCCGGTGCTGGAGCCCATCCTGAAGGAGACCTACGGCGTCATCTGCTATCAGGAGCAGGTGCTGAAGATAGCTCAGGCCGTAGGAGGCTTTGCTCTCGGCGAAGCCGACATACTCCGCAAGGCCATGTCCAAGAAGAAAAAGGACGTCATGGACAAGAAAAAGGTGGACTTCATAGAGGGCGCCGCCAAAAAAGACATACCCAAAAACACGGCCGAGGAGATATTTGCCCAGATAGAGCCCTTTGCAGGCTACGCCTTCAACAAGGCCCACGCAGTCTGCTACGCCCATCTGGCCTATCAGACCGCCTACATGAAGGCCAACTATCCCGTGGAGTATTACGCCGCTCTGCTGTCCGCCAACCTGAACAAGGCGGACAAGCTGGCCGACTACATCAGGGACCTGAAAAAGTTCGACATCACTCTGCTGCCTCCCGACGTCAACAAGTCCTTTTACAACTTCACGGTAGAAGAGACCTCCGGAGGCGGCCCGGCCATCAGATTCGGTCTGGGAGCCGTCAAGGGCATAGGGCAGGGGGTCATAGACGCCATCTGCCGGGAGAGAGAGGAGCGGGGGCCCTTCATCGATCCCGCGGATATGGCCGAGAGGACTGCCCACGTACAGCTGGCGGGCAAAAGCCTCTGGGAGCCTCTGGTGAAGCTGGGCTGCTTTGACTCCATCTTCCCCAACCGCCAGGGCCTGCTGACCGCCGTGCCTCAGCTGCTGGAGCATGCGGCCAAGCTGCAGGCGGAAAAGGATTCGGGGCAGGGGGGCCTCTTCGATTCCTTTGACGACATAGACATATCCAATTCGCCGGATCTGGACAAATACAGAGAGTGCAAGGAGTTTTCCAAGGACGTGATACTGGAGTTCGAAAAGGATCTGGCAGGCATATACATTTCCGGCCACCCGCTGGAGGAAAAAAGGCACCTGCTCCTGCAGAACTCCGACGCCAACACCAGGAGCTGCAGCGAGCTGCCCGACAACGCCAGATGCACCATCTCCGGCCTGATAAGCGAGGCCTCCACGCCTCTCTCCAGGGACAAGAAGATGTATGCGAAGATCCGGCTGGAGGACCTGTACGGCTCTCAGGAGATAGTGTTCTTCCCTCAGAAATACGAGGAATACAGGGACATGATCCAAAAGGGCAAGATAGCCGCCGTGACGGTCAAGGTCCGCAGGAGAGGGTCCTACAACGGGGAGTCCGACGACAGGGAGTCTTCGGAAAACAAGGTGGAGCTCATAGGCGACGAGATCACCCTGCTGGGGGACCTGACCCCCAGGCCCGCCACCGGCTCCCTGACCGTGAGGATCACTTCCCCGGTCAACATCAGCGAGATCAAGCTGCTCACCGACTCCTATCCCGGCAACGACGCCCTGATCCTGGAGCTGGATCACATCTCCAAGGTCCACAGGATCACCACCGGCACCTACGTGGACGCCCAGAACAGGGACCTCACCGACGGCCTCCGCAGGACCCTGGGGGAGGGGGGAGAGCTCCTTATAAAATAAAATATATTTAATTAATAATATTCGCGAGCGTTATCTGACAAAAAATCGGCAATACGAAGCTTTGTTCACAACTGTTTACAACACTGTGGATAACGCTCGCATTTATTTGCCGCCGGCATATAGACAAAAAACGTGATATATTCTATAATAAAGTTAGATACACTTCACCAAAGGATTGAAGAATGAACGATTCCTTAAAATCTACGATGGCTACCATCGGCATCGCCCTGCTGGCGGTCCTGGTGGTGGCGGTAGGGATATATCTGGGGACCACCCTTCATCCCTCCAAAAAAGGCGTCACCAATATACGCTGGGTAGTGGACCCCAGTCCCATCAGAGAAGAGACCATCGCTCTGTTTGAGAAGTCCCATCCCGGCATTGAGGTCACCAACGACATAGATTCCGGCCTCCAGAGGCTGCTGACCCAGCTGGCGGGCGACGTGCCTCCCGACGTGATGGCGGCCTATGACGCGGAGAGCCTCTACACCTTTTTCAAATACGGCCTGCTGCTGGACCTGACTCCCTATATCAAAAAATACAATATACCCGTGGACAAGTTCTATCCGGAGCTCCACGATTATATGTATTGCCGAGAAAGGGACAAGCAGGGCAACCCGATAGGCGAAGAAAAGCTGGTGGGCATCCCGGAAAACGTGTGCTCTCTCAACCTGTTTTACAACAAGACCGTATTTGACGAGCACAACAGGACGGCGGCTCCCGGAGACCGGGTGGAATATCCCACCTCCGACTGGACCTGGGACGACATGTTCGCGGCGGCGGACAAGCTGACCAAATACAAGGAAGTCAACGGCCGTAAGATAGCCATACAAAAGGGCCTCTACGTGATGGAGACTCCCTTCATCTTTGTGTGGATGTACGGAGGCCACGTGTATTCCCCCGACGGCCAGACCTGCGTCATCAACGAAGAGGCTGCCAAGAAGGGCATGCGCTACTGGGAGACCCTGCGCATGAAGGCCAAGGTCATCCCTTCCGCCTCCGAGGCGGCCAGCCTGGACTCCTCCGGCGGCTGGGGCGGCGAGCAGCTCCTGTTTGCCAAGGGCAAGGTGGCCATGCTCATCACCGGGCGCTATATGGTGACCGCCTTCCGGCAGAACTACAAGAATCTGGACTTCGGCATAGCCCGGTTCCCCAAGGCTCCGTGCCCCAACAACCTGCTGCTGTCCAAGTCCTACTGCATACCTGCCACCAGCAAGAACAGGGACCAGGCCATCAAGTTCATAGTGCACCTCACCAGCACCGCCAACCAGAATCTGGTGGCGGACTACGGCGACGGAGTGCCCTCCATGAACACTCCCGAGATCATACAGAACTTCCTCTACAATCCGGACTATCCCAAGGAAACGGAGAACCAGAACGTGCTGGATGACCTGGCGGGAGCCAAACCTCAGGAAAGGTCTCTGTATATATCCAGCACCGACTTCAATCAGATATGGGGTCTGGAGGTAGGCAAGGTGTGGCTGGGCCAGCAGGATATGGACACTGCCTGCGACAAGATAGCCAAGAGGGTCAACGAGATCATCCACCGGAATATGAACAACCCCAACTTTGTGAATTAAGGACAGGAATATGGCAAGAGTAAAAGAAAAATACAACAGGTCCGAGGTAGTGGCCGCCTGGGGGTTTCTGGCGCCCAACCTCATCGGATTTTTGTCATTTACGCTGATACCCGTGGTGGTATCGCTGTTTATGGCCTTTACGGACTGGAATATATTCGGCAAGCCCGTGTGGATAGGCTGGGAAAACTTCCGGCTGCTGCTGGGCTTCCATCAGGAGGGCGCCAGGAAGGTGGCCAACGACCCCTTCTTCTGGCAGTATCTGTACAACACGGTGTATCTGCTGGTGGGCATACCCCTGGGCATCGCCGCGTCCCTGCTGTGCGCCCTGGTCATGAACCAGAAGCTGGTGGGCATCACCTTCTTCAGGACGGTCTATTTCCTGCCCTCGGTCTCCGGCGGCGTGGCTCTGCTCATCCTGTGGAAATACATGTACAACAACGAGACCGGCATCATCAACATGTTCCTCAGGAATTCGGGCATGAAGATATACGATGCGGCCCATCCCTGGACGGGCATCCTGTTCAACGTCTTCATCATGATACTCATGTGGGTGTTCATCATGGCCTGTTTCCTGGCGGTGCTGTCCTTCATCAAATGGGTCATGGGCAAGCTGAACATAGAGTTTGAGGGCCTGTCCTACAACATAGTCTGCTTCGTGCTGGGCTTTGCTGTGGTGGCCTTCATAGTGGCCAAGTTCGGCATGCTCTCCCACGAGATACAGGGCTTCTTTATGGTCCCGCCCGACTGGCTGGGCACCTCCGAATGGTCCAAGCCCTCCCTGATCATCATGGGTCTGTGGGGCGGTCTGGGCGGCACCAGCATGATCCTCTATCTGGCGGCCCTGCAGGGCGTCTCCGTGAACCTCTACGAGGCGGCGGAGCTGGACGGCGCCAGCGGCTGGCACAAGTTCTGGTCCATCACCTGGCCTCTCATCAGCCCCACCACTTTCTTTATCTTTATCATGGGCATCATAGGCGGCCTGCAGTCCGGCTTTATGACGGCCAAGATCATGACCGGCGGCGGACCTGCCGGCAGCACCACCACCGTGGAATACTATCTGTACAACACGGCCTTTGAAAACTTCAACATGGGCTATGCTTCCGCCATAGCCTGGTTCCTGTTCGTGATCATCCTGATCCTTACGCTCATCACCTGGAAGGTAGGAGGCAGAGTAGTCAATTATGAATAAGCTGAGATGGTACCACAAGGCGCTTCTGTATATACTGCTTATATCGGGAGGCGTCACCATGATCATTCCCTTTGCCTGGATGGCCGTCACGTCCATCAAGCAGCCCAGCGAGGTGTTTGCCGCCTCTGCCGACAGTCTCAAAAAGGGCGTGGATGCCAACGCCATCCGCTGGATACCCGAGCATTTTGAGTGGAAGGACACCGTGATCAACGGGGAGAACGTCCGGGCCTGGTGGGGCAACTACCCCGACGCCTGGAAGGCCATCAACATCCCCCGGCTGTATCTCAACAGCCTGTTCGTGGCCATTCTGGTCACCTTCGGACAGGTGCTCACCAGCACCTGGGCGGCCTATTCCTTCGCCCGCCTGAGGTTCCCGGGAAGGGATCAGCTGTTTTTGGGCTACCTGGCCACCATGATGATCCCCGGCTCCGTCACCATCATCCCCACCTTCGTGATCATGAAGATGCTGGGCTGGGTGGACAGCTACTGGGCGCTCATTGTGCCCGGTATGTTCAGCGCCTACGGCACCTTTATGCTGAGGCAGTTCTTCATGGGGCTTCCCCAGGAGCTGGAGGACGCGGCCAGGATCGACGGCTGCTCCTTCTTCGGCACCTGGCGCAACGTGATCATACCTCTGTCAAAGCCGGCCATCGCCACTCTGACCACCTTCACCTTCATGGGCTCCTGGGGCAACTTCATGTGGCCTCTCATCGTGTGTATCAGCGAAGAGATCAGGACCCTGCCCATCGGTCTGCAGTATTTCGTGGGGCTCTACTCCACCAATTACACTCAGCTGATGGCCGCATCCATGATGGTGACCGTGCCCGTGATACTCATATTCATATTCAATCAGAGATATTTCGTGGAAGGCATCAAGCTGTCCGGCCTGGGCGGCAGATAGGCCTTTTGGCGCGCACCGCAACGGCGGCAGACTGGCAGGTTTGCCGCCTTTTTCTTGCAGGCAGCGCCCTTAACAAGGTGGCTATATGACGGAACAAGACCTGAACCGACGTTACGAAGAGATCCTCAGACAGATCCGGGAATACGACCCCACAGGCGACACCTCTCTGGTGGAAAAGGCCTGGGAGACGGCCAGCCGGCTCCACCGGGGGGCCGTCCGGGACTCGGGGGACCCCTACATAGTGCATCCTCTGTCGGTGGCGGAGACCCTGACCGGCCTGAAGATGGACCAGGAGTCCATAGCGGCAGGCTTTCTCCACGACCTGGTGGAGGACGTGGAGGACTATTCCCTGGACAGGCTGAGGGCCGACTTCGGCGAGGACGTGGCCTTTTTGGTGGACGGCCTCACCAAGCTCTCCGACGACGAGTATTCGGACGCCGGCGAAGAAGACTATCTCCCCGAGACCGTGTCTCAGGGAGTGCGCAAACGCTTTCACCCCAAGGCGGGTCCCCGGACCTATTTTGCCAAAAAGGCCGAAAACATACGCAAGATCTTCTTTATCATGAATCAGGATCTGAGGGTGATGGTCATCAAGCTGGCGGACCGGCTCCACAACATGCAGACTCTGGACGCGGTGAGCAGGGAGCGGCAGATACGCACCTCCAGCGAGACCATCCAGATATTCGCCCCCATTGCGGACAAGCTGGGTATCAACAGCCTGAAGGCGGACCTGGAGGACCTGTCCTTCAAATACCTCTATCCCGACGAATACAAGGAGCTGGCAGGCAAGCTGGCCAAGACCCGGCGGGAGAGGCAGGACATTCTGGACGAAGCGGTGCGGCAGGTCACCAGAGTGCTGCAGCAGCGGAAATTCAAGGTGGAGATCCAGGCCAGGGCCAAGCACCTGTGGAGCATCCGCAACAAGATAGTCAAGGACAACTTCAAGTTCGAGGAGATATACGACCTGCTGGCCATCCGGGTCATCATAGACACGGACAACGTAAACGACTGCTACACGGTCATGGGCATCATCCACGACCTGTGGCCGCCCATACCCCGTCTGTTTTCGGACTACATAGCCAACCCCAAGACCAACAATTATCAGTCCCTGCACACCAAGGTGGTGGCTCTGGACGGCTCTCCTCTGGAGGTGCAGATACGCACCCGGGAGATGCACAAGACGGCGGAGCTGGGAGTGGCCGCCCACTGGCAATACAAGGAGAGGCTCAACAGCGACGTGTTTGAGCAGCGGCTGTCCTGGCTGCGTCAGGCCATCTACAACTGGGAAAAGGACGCGGACAACACCGAAGAGTTCATGGAAAACATCACCAACGACCTCTTCAAGGAGCAGGTAGTGGTGTTTACCCCCCGGGGAGACGTGATGGACCTGGTCATAGAGTCCACCCCGGTGGACTTTGCCTACAAGATCCACTCGGACGTGGGGGACCACTGCATCAAGGCCAAGGTCAACGGCATAGAGGTCCGTCTGGACCACACCCTGTCCAACGGCGACGTGGTGGAGATCATCACGGCGGCGGACACGGTGCCCTCCCTGGACTGGCTGAACATAGTAAAGACCTCCACCGCCAAGAACCGCATCAGGCAGTATTTCAAACGCAAATACTCCATAGAAAACGAAGAAAAGGGCAAGGACATGTTTCTGAAGGAGGTGTCCCGGCTCCACCTGAACCGCAACGTCATCACGGACCCGGAGCTCCTGAAGAGGCTCAGCGAAAAGCTGATCAGCGTGCACGAGATCTTTGCGGCCATAGGCTGCAGGATAGTGTCTCCGGGCTGGCTCATCAACCGGCTGAAGCAGGAGAGCGCCATATACAAAAACGAGGTGCGGGAAAAGGCTCTGGAGGGGGCTCTCTCCGTGTCTCTGGAGGGCAAGAGCGACGTGCTGGTGGCCAGAGCGGGCTGCTGCGACCCTCTTCCCGGCGAGAGCGTGGAGGCCTACGAGACCAAGGAAAAGGGCTACGTGATACATTCCCGCAAATGCCCCAATATGGCCCGCTACAGGAAGGACAATCCCGACCGGGTGCATCAGGTCACCTGGCAGGCCACCGACAAGCTGCTGCCCTGCAACATCCTCATCAAGACCCAAAAGCGCATAGGTCTCTTCCGGGACGTGAGCAGCGTCATAGCCGACCAGCAGATGCTCATCATCAACCTGTCCCTGTCCCAGCCGGCGGAGGCCATGGCGGACATACACGTTACTCTGGGCATCAGGGATATAGACAGCCTGAACGCCCTGTTCAAAGATCTCAGAAAGGTGTCCGGGGTCATATCCGTGAGCCGGGTCACCAAGCTGAAAAGCAAGGAGCTGAGATGATCTGCGTCATACAGAGGGTCTTATCCTCTTCCGTCACCGTGGAAGGCAGACTGGCGGGCTCTGTCGGAAAGGGCCTCAATATACTCTTCGGCGTCAAAAGGGGCGACACGGAAGAGATGGCCGAAAGGCTCTGCGAAAAGATCTGCCGCATGCGCATCTTTGAGGACGACAGGGGCCGCATGAACCTGTCCCTGACGGACACGGGAGGCAGCGTGCTGGTCATCAGCCAGTTCACCCTGCTGGCCAACACCTCCAAGGGCCGCAGGCCCTCCTTCGAACAGGCGGAGGAGCCCGAAAGAGCCCGGGAGCTCTACGAGTATTTCGTCCGGGAGTTCGCCAAAAGAGGGGTGCCCGCCCAGACCGGCGAGTTCGGGGCGGACATGCTGGTGAAGATAGAGAACGACGGCCCTGTGACCTTTGTCCTGACGGACCGGGACCGGAGGTAAATTGAATAACCACGGGGTTTGTGATATAATTTTTGTGTCAAAGAGGCGCTTTGTGAAGGTCGTTTTTGTACTGCTGCTGGCAGTCCTTTCCCTCCGGGCATTGGCCTGGACCACCCAAAGCCCCGGCATCACCGTCAGGGAAGGGGACCCGGCCGTGCTCTCTTATCTGGCCGGCGGCGAGCCCTGGTCCGAGTGCACTCTGTCCGCGGACCTGCCTCAGGGAGACCTGGTCCTGGACCTGAAGGCCTCTTTCCGGGCCCCGGTGGTGATAGCGCTCACCTTTGAGGGAGGAGGCAAGGCCTTTTATCATCTGACCGTTCCCTCCGTGAGAAGCCTTATCTCCATGAACACGGGCTCCGCCGATATGACCGAAGGCAGCGCGGACGGCAATATCAAGGCTGTCTCCATAGCCTTTGAAGCCGGGTCCTACCGGCAGGGGGACCGGGCGGAAATAGCGGTATACGGCCTGTCCTTGCGGGAAAACGGGCCGGAAAAGACTCTCTACAGTCATCTGTGGACCCCGTCTATAGGCGCCGGCCCCGTTGAGGGCGCCGACCCGGAGACCTGCGTGTGGAACGTGTGGCGCCACACCTCGGGCCCCGGCTGGGACAGCGGGCAGGCCCGTTTCGGCGGCTACGACGCCCCGGGAGGCCGGGATATCATCACGAGCGTCATAGACTATCTGTCCCTGTATTACGGCCACGGAGGGCTGGACCTGCCCTACGTGACGGACCCCTCCTTTGCGGCCTACGCAGCCGGCAAAAACGTGACCATATACGGGGAGCTGCACCACACTCCGGATACAGGCTGGCTGAAGGAGCACAGGGCCCTCAACGTGAACAAGTGGGGCCAGACCTGCCTCGATATGGGCCTTGCGGACCTGAACCACGCCTACGACTTCACGGACCCGCGGGTGGTGGAAAAAACCTCGGAAAAGCTGCTCCGCACCGCCGCAGCCGGAGTCAAATACGTGCGCTCCATAGACTACGTGTGGACTCCCTTCGGCCCCGGGGGCAGCTGGAACGCCATGATATGGGGCTTTTCCGCGGCGGCCATACAGCGCTGGCGGGAGGACCTGTCGGGCAGGGACAAGGGCATAGAGATACTGGACGGCGGCGGGACCCGGCGGCTCTTTTTCCGGGAATACTTCACGGATTATCACGGCTACTGGCCCGAGCCGGCCGACGCGGGCTGCGCCTCCTGGGAGGACTACGTCCCGCCCCGGGATGAAGGCGAAGCCTGCCTCACCGAAAAGAACAAGCTGCACAACATGCTGTTTCACTACGAATGGCTGAAGTTCATCAACGAGGCGGCGGAGCCCTGCGTCAGGCAGTACGGCGTGTACGCCCAGCCCATCCTGAACGGGGAATCCGCGGGCAACGGGGGAGACTACATCTATCTGTCCCGGCTCTCCAACGTGGCGGGCTACTGCCCCGAGTGGTGGGGTCCCCATGAGGTCATCATAGGCAACTATTACAACGGCAGATATTACGAAAGGGGAGCCCGGGGCAGGGAAAGGACCCTCTGGGGCGAATCCGGCGCCGCCGGAGCCGACCCCTTTTACGGCCGGTATCCCAGACCCAACTATTGGGACAACCCGGCCAACTGCCTGATCACCTATTCCCAGGCTGGCTCCTCGGACTTCAGGGGCAAGCAGGACCAGTACTGGGGCAGCGAAGCCGACAGGCTCATGGACCCGGAAGAGAAGGAATATCTGCTCTACACGGCCTTTATCTCGGCCTGGAACGGGTTCCTGAGGGCCCGGGAGGACGGCCTCCGCAAGCCGGAGACCCGGGTGTGCGCCTTTATACAGAGGGCTCCCGCGGGCTATTCCAACAGCATGGACACCCGGGCGGACGCTCCCTGGTCCCTGAACGGCATACTGGAGCGGAACAACTATCTCTATGACGGCGCTTCTTTCCCGGACACTCTGGGCATAGACGATTATGACCTGTGCTTTTACAGTCCTGTGACCGGCCCCCGGGGAGCCCTGAATATGCTGTGGAAATGGCTGGAAAAGGGCCGTAAGACTCTGGTGACCCACAGCTTCATACCGGTCAACGGGGACAGGCCCGGCAAGGACGTGAACCAGATAGACCCGGAGCCCGGCTTCCCGGCTGCAGAAAAGGCCGCCGCCCGCAGGACCGGCTTTGACACCATACGCAGGACGGAGCTGTCCTCCGGCGAGCTCTCCTCGGAGCTGCCGGGCCTGGAAAAATATGAGGGACCCTTTGCCCTGGAGGGCTCCCTGTATTCCATCGGGGGCTACAGGCCTCTGGTCACTCTGGGGGGCAGGCCGCTGGTCTCCGAAAAGACCTTTCCGAACGGCTCCCGGATCATATATCTGGGCTTCGCGCCCTGTCAGAACACCGGCGGGGGCCGCGTAAAGATCACCGCCGCGGAAGAGGGGGTCCAGACCCCCGGCTTTGACAGCGCGGTCATAAAGGCCCTCATGGACAGCCTGGGCCTCAGACCTCAGGGGATCGCGGCAGACGACCTCTCGGTCCTGCGCTACGAGACCCGGGCAAAGGGCGACGTGTATATCATCTGCAACCGCTCCGCCAACACCCGGTATCAGGGAGAGGAGGAGACATTCACCGTGTTCCAGCAGCGGAGCCCCCGGGCTCTCTATTCCGCTCCCGTCAGGGTCTTTGCGGAGAAGGCTGACGCGGACTACGTCATCAGAGACGTTCTCACAGGCGAAGAGGAGATAGGCCGGTCCGGACCGGACGGCAGCCTGGAGATAGATATGAACGGCTTCAATCTGAGAGGGGTATACGTGTATCCCCTCCCTTGGCAATAATATTTCAGTAAAAAGGTGCGCTATGTTAGATCCCAAAATCATAAGGACCGAACCCGACAGAGTCAGACAGGCTCTCGTGAACAGAAACCATCCCACGGACAAGCTGGACGAATTCCTCGCCCTGGACGAAAAGCGCCGGGCCCTGCTGACAGAGGTGGAAACCATGAAGGCCCGCCGCAATCAGATCAGCGACGAGATCGCCGTCATGAAGCGTCAGAAGCAGGACGCCTCCGGCATCATCAAAGAGATGCAGACCTTTTCCGCCAGGATCAAGGAGCTGGACAACCGGGTCCGGGATATGGACGACGAGTTCAAAAACATACTGCTGAATATCCCCAACCTGCCGGACGACACCACTCCCGTAGGCCGGGACGAGACGGAAAACGTGATCAGCGGCACCTGGGGTGAAAAGCGCAGCTTTGACTTTGAGCCCAGGACCCACTGGGATATATGCGCCGCTCTGGACATGCTGGACTTTGAGCGGGGCGCCAAGATCTCCGGCGCCGGCTTCATAGTGTATAAGGGGTGGGGCAGCAAACTGGAAAGGAGCCTGTTTTCCTGGATGCTGGACCTGCACACCCAAAAGCACGGCTACACGGAGATATTCCCTCCGTTTTTGGTCAACGCGGCTTCCATGACGGGCACGGGCCAGCTGCCCAAGTTCGAGGAAGACATGTACAAGTGCGACAAGGATGACAACCTGTACAATATACCCACCGCCGAGGTGCCCGTGACCAACCTCTACGGCGGCGAGATACTCTCCGGGGATATGCTGCCCCTGAAGCACTGCGCCTATTCCGCCTGCTTCAGAAGAGAGGCCGGCTCCGCCGGCAAGGACACCAGAGGCCTGCTGAGAGTGCATCAGTTCAACAAGGTGGAGCTGGTGCAGTTCGTCAAGCCCGAGGAATCCCCCGCCGCCCACGAGAGCCTGACCCGGGACGCGGAAGAGATACTGGAAGCCCTGAACATACCCTACAGGGTGCTGTCTCTCTGCACCGGCGACATATCCTTTTCCTGCGCCAAGTGCTATGATCTGGAGATCTACGCCCCCGGCGTGGACAAATGGCTGGAGGTGTCCTCCTGCTCCAACTTCCGGGACTATCAGGCCCGCCGGGCAAACATCAGATTCAGGAGAGAGACCGGCTCCAAGCCCGAGTTCGTCCACACCCTCAACGGCTCCGGAGTGGCCCTTCCCAGGCTCTACGTGGCTCTCATAGAAAACTATCAGCAGCCCGACGGCTCCGTGGTGGTGCCCGAGCCTCTGAGGCCCTATATGGGCTGCGACGTGATCGGCCCCAAATGATACTCCGCAAGTTCTATATCTACCGCAGATACTGCTACGCCTTTGCGGCGCTGTGCATGCTCAGCGGCTTTGTCATCTCCTGGAAGCTCAGCGCCGACACCAGAAAGGACCTGGAAAGCAGGCTGTCCATCCTGCCGGCCCCTGTGTACAGCGCGGACCGGGAGGACCTGGACACCGTGACCGTGGAGCAGACGGAGGGCAGGGCCACCGTCACCAACGAGGGGCCCGGCGTCATATATATGGCCGAGCTCACGGACGGGGAAGACTCCTTCGTCTATGACAAGGAGCCTCTGGAGCCGGGCAAGCAGGGGACCGTCATACTGCCCGAAGGCGCGGGCAAGGTAAGCCTCAGAGCCGTGGGGATAGACAGAAAATGAACGAAGAAGAAAGGATCATTCACAAAAAAAGCCTCATCAGCGTCTTCGCCATGTTCATAGGCCTTTTTTGCCTGGCGAACTCGGTCCTCACGGTCTGGCTCTACAAGATAGACGCCGCCGGCACCGCAGAGCTGAAGAGCGGATATATGGTCAGGAGCATGAAGGAGCCGGCCCTGTGGCAGGCCAATACGGACATCTTCAAGACCAGGGACACGGCGGAGGTCAGGACCGACTCCCGGGAGACCCGGCTCATAGCGGACATACTCAAGGAGACCGCCGACGACAACGGACTGGAGCTCTCGGTCATCTCCTTCTATGACGAAAAGGGGCGCCACCTCACGGATTTCAGGAGCAAATAGCCTGTGGATACACTGTGTATCCATAAAGAAATAAAAATGTTCACAGATTGTGTATAAACCTGTGGATAAAAGGAAGCCTGTGGACAACCCACTGTCTCTGCACAGGTAATCTACAGGCTTGTCCGCAGGCGATAAACAGGCAAAAGGGCCCAAAACAAAGTCAAATCGGGCCCTTGTCCACAAATCAACAGGCATAAAAAAATAAAAAATAAATAAGAATTTGATATACAAATTCTTTTTAATTTTATAAGGGAATGCGCATACACACACTGACCATCAGAGATCTGAGATGCATCAGGGAGCTGGAGCTCAGGGCAGACGAAAAGCTCAACATACTGCTGGGAGCCAACGCTCAGGGCAAAAGCACCATCCTGGAAAGCATCTTTCTCGTCTGTACGTCCAAAAGCTTCAGAACAGGCTACGACCGTGAGCTCATATCCTTTGACAGCGATACGAGCTACGTGTCCGTCAGCGCTCACAGAGACAAAAAGAATCCGGTAAAGATAGAGCTGGCTCTCATGAAAAACAGGCCCAAATCCAAGAGCCTGAGGATAAACGGAGCCAACAAGAGCCGCATATCCGACCTCTTCGGAGAGCTCAACTGCGTGGTCTTTTCCTCGGAGGACGTGGCTCTGCTCAAGGGAGAGCCAAAGCTCAGAAGGAGATATCTCAATCTGGACATAGCCCAGCTCTATCCCAGCTACGCCGTCAGATACGGGGAATACAAGGCGGCTCTCAATCAGCGAAACGATCTGCTGAAAAAGATGGCCGAGGATCCCTCCGGCTGTCCCGCGGACGTGCTGGACGTCTATGACGCGCAGCTGGCCGCTCTGGGCTCGGACCTGATAGCCAGAAGGCTGAGCTATACTGACACTCTGTTTCGCTACGCCTCAGAGTTTTACAGGAGCGTCATAGACAGCGAAAAGGCGGAATTCAGATACAGATCCACGGTGGACTGCTCTTCTGCGGACAGGGAAGACATCGAAAAGGCCATGCTCCGGGGGCTGAGGGAAAAGAGGACCGGTGACGTGATCACCCATTCCACCGGCATAGGACCTCACAGAGACGACATACAGACAGCCATAGACGGCCGTCCGGTGAAAAGCTACGGCTCCGCCGGACAGCAAAGGTGCTGCGCTCTCGCCCTGAAGCTGGCCCAGATATATCTCTGTTACGACGTCACGGGCGAATATCCCATAGTGCTGCTGGACGACTTTTCCAGCGAGCTGGACCTTACCCGGCAGCAAAAGCTGCTTTCCGCCGTCCGCAGCAACTGTCAGTGCTTCGTCACCTCCACCCATCTGGACAGGGAAGAGGACGGCGAGGTGTTCGGAGTAGAGGAGGGGAGACTGGTATGAAGGACACGGAAAACAGCCGGGCAGACCACGTCTCCGATCTCATCAGGCTGGGAGAAGCGGTGGGCGCGTCCCGGGAGACCCGTTCCCGCTTTGAAGAATATCTCAGGTATGCCAGACTGTGGCGTATGGCTGCAGGGGAGCAGATAGCCAGGGTCAGCCGTCCCTACAGGTTCACCGGGGGCATCCTCTACGTGAGATGCATGACCGGAGTATGGGCGGAGGAGCTGCGCAACAACGCCCCGGAGATCCTGGACAGGCTCCTGGGCCTGGGCGCGGAGGAGATCAAAGAGCTGCGCTTTACCCAAAAATACTTCAGACTACCTTTTCCTGCGGAGCCTGCGGTCCGGGAAACTCTGCCGGAGCCGGAGCCCGCAGAGATAGAAGAAGCCCGAAGGCTTGCGGCGGTCATCAGCGACCCGGAGCTGCGAAAAGCGGCGGAAAAGGCCTATCTGGCCCAGAAAATAAGGGAAACTGCGGAGAAAAACCGCCGATAAGCGGGTTTTTTATTCTTAATATTGATTATTATTCCAAAATGTGCTTTAATTGAATATGAGGCAATTAAAATTTGACTACGTTAATAGGCCATTAACAAGGACGGTGTACTTATGACTATCGACTATGCGGACCTGGATTTTCAGTCAATAAAGAATACCAACATAGGCAAAGGCTTTGAGCTGCTCAAATCCAACGCCCTGAAAAACGCCATACTGACTCTCGAGGACGGCACCAGAGAATATTCCACCAGCTACGAAGCCTTTGAGTATCTGGGGATAGCCTATCTGATGTCCGGCCATTTCAACAGGGCCATAGGCGCCCTGACCAAGGCTTGCGAGATCAAGCCCGCCTCCGCTACCGCTCATTACAACCTGGCTATAGCCTACGAAAACGCCAAGGTGTACAATGACGCCCTCACTCATTTCACCACGGCTGCGGAGCTGAACCCCACCCACACGCTGGCTCAGGACAAGATCATCGAGATAGCTCAGATCATCCCCGAGACCAGAAAGGGCAGGATCAGACTGTTGAAGGGCAAGGGCGAAGGGTAAGGCAATAATATGCGTCTCGTAAAAATTCTTCTTTTTGTATTTGCTGCCCTTCTGTGGAGCGCCGGCGTCTTTGCCGAGTCTCCCCTGATACTGGTGGACGGCAAGCAGGCGGCCATAGACAGCGCAGTCATAGGCGAACAGGGCCACGTGATGGCGGCTCTGAGGGACCTGGAAGCTCTGGGCTGGGGCAAGATAGGCATTTCCGGCGGCGAGACCACCTTCACCGACGGCAAGGTCACCCTTTCCTTTGCCAAGAATTCCAGGAGCGCCAAGCTCAACTCCCTGAGCGTCACCCTGCCCGTGAGCACCTATCTCGCCAATTCCAAGCTCATGGTGCCCGTCAGCTTTGTGGCCAAGTCCATGGGCTACGGCTATGAGACTCAGAAGACCACCGTGGTGAACGTGACCAGAGAAGGCGTCGTCACCAAGACCTCCGCTCCTCCCGCTGCTGCGCCTGCGGCCCCTGCCGAGGCTGCCGCTCCCGCCAAGGAGGACAAGGCCCCGGCTCCCGCAGCTGTTGCAGCTGCCGGCGCCAACGGCAAGAACTGGTTCCAGGGCTCCGTGGCCTACAACGGCAAGAGGATAAAGGGCGTGAAGCTGATACTGAAGACGGATCCCGGCGCCAAGACTGTGAAGAGCGCCGTGTCCGACGCGGACGGCACCTTTGCCTTTTACAATATCCCCGACGGCAAGTATCAGATAGTCATAGACAACAAGGACAACGAGAACTACAAGACTCTCTCTCTCGGAGGCTTTGCCATCTCCGGCGGAGCGGCCAAGAAGCTCAACAAGTCCATCAATCTGGTGCTGGCCCTCAACAACTGCTCCGTGACCAGAGACGGAGACTATTTTGACGTCCGCTGGTCCAACGTCAACAACGTGAAGTTTTACAAGCTGTCCACCAGCTGCGCCAACAAGAAGGCCAAGACTCCGGTCTATACCTCCACCAAGAACTCGGTGAGGATACCCGTGGCGGACCTTTCCAAGGGGCAGATATATCAGCTGAAGCTCATAGCCGTGACCTCCGCCAACCTGACCATAGGCCAGTCCAACGGCAAAAACTGGACTCTGTCCACCCAAAATTAAGAGGATATTTGGAAAAACGCTTGATTTTACGCGGCGAAAGTGCTATAATGAAATTTGCGCGACAGTCGCAAATAACAATCAGGAGGATAACACAGTGTCAAGAGTTTGTTCTATTTGTGGAAAGGGACCTCAGTTCGGCCACAACATCAGACACATTCACTCCGGTCAATGGGCAAGACGCGCCCCCAAGACAAACAAGGTGTGGTATCCCAATCTTCAGACCGTCAGAGCAGTAGTGGGCGGCGAGACGAAAAGGATCAAGGTGTGCACCGATTGTCTCAAGAAGGGCTTGGTCATAAAACCTATTAAGCAGGTTAAGATATCAGACGCCGAATAAACCTGGCCGAAAAATAAGGAAGTCTTTGGTATTCAAAGGCTTCCGATTTTTTTCCGGAGCGCCCTGCGGGCCGGCCCGAGCGGAGCTCCGGATAAGTGAGGTGCTGTATGAACTCTCCCATACTATACGTCAACGCCTGTGTGCGCGCAGGCTCCCGGACCGCAAGGCTGGCAGAGAAGCTGCTGGCGCGGCTGGGCGGACCCTATGAAGAAGTCTGCCTCGCCCGCACTGACTTTTCCCCGGTGGACGAAGAATATCTCGTCAGGCGGGACCGGCTTGTGGCCGCAGGCGACCTGCAGGACCCTGCCTTTGACCCCGCCCGCCACTTTGCCATGGCGGAGACCGTCGTCATAGCGGCCCCCTACTGGGACCTGTCTTTTCCCGCCGCGCTGAAGCAGTATCTGGAGCATATCAACGTCCCGGGCATCACCTTCAGATACACGGAGGAGGGGGCGCCTGTAGGCCTCTGCCGGGCAAAAAGGCTCTTTTACGTGACCACGGCAGGGGGGAATGACGTCCCTGTGGAATACGGCTTCGGCTACGTCAAAGCCCTGGCCCGGGGCTACTACGGCATTCGTGACGTGCGCCTGATATGGGCAACAGGCCTGGACATATACGGAGCCGACGCGGAAGCCATCCTGAAAGCCGCGGAGGAAGCCCTGCCGCAAGAAGGGGATATGTGACCGGCCGCGGTCACAGGATGAAAAAACACCGGACGGCAGCAGCCGCCCGGCATTTTGTATCTGCGTCATTTGTTTTCCGATTTGGCTATGAGCCTTGCGAGGAGCTCTGCGTATTCGTCGGCGTCCAGAGGGAACTCCACGGTCTTGTCCTTCAGGGTGGACATGAGGATGCCGTTGGCCAGCTCCACCGACATGAGGCCTTCTTCGCCGGGAGCTATGAGCTTCTCGTCAAAGAGTATGGAGTCGATGAAGTTCTGCAGCACCTGAGGATGCTGATTGATGACCGGAGCGGCGGGCACTCCCACCTCCAGGGTCTCCCGGTTGGGATGGGACCAGGGCTTTTCGGTGGTGTCGGAAAATTCCTGCACGGGCACGTCGGTCTTGGTGAGGGTCAGCTTGCCGCCCTCCATGACCAGCTTGCCCTTGTCGCCGGCTATCTCCAGCCTGTTGGTGCCCGGGAATTCGCCGGTGGTGGTGATAAAGAGGCCGTTGGCGCCATTGGGCAGCTCCAGATAGGCTGTGACCTGATCCTCCACCTCTATCCTGTGAAATTTGCCAAAGGAGCAAAAGCTGCGCACTCTGGCGGGCATGCCCAGAAAATAGCACAGGAGGTCCAGATTGTGGGGGCACTGGTTGAGGAGCACGCCTCCGCCTTCGCCCTTCCAGGTGGCTCTCCAGGTGCCGGAATCATAGTAGGCCTGGCTGCGGAACCAGTCGGTGATGGTCCAGCTGAAGCGGCGTATCTCGCCCAGCATCTGATTGTCCAGCAGTTCCTTGACCTTGATGTGGATGGGGATGGTCCTCTGGTTGAACATGGCTTCCCATTTGAGCTCGGGGTTGCGCTTGTGGGCCTCGATGATCCGCAGGCAGTCCTTCTTGTGCACCGATATGGGCTTTTCCGTCAGCACGTGTATCCCGGCGTCCAGAGCCTCCTCTGCGATATAGGTGTGAGCGTAGTGGGGGGTGGCTATGACTATGGCGTCCACCAGACCCGACTTGATGAGCTCCTTGTAGTCGGTGAAGAAGGCCGCGTCGTCGCACACCAGAGAGCTCTCGTCCAGAAAGTTGCCCAGATTGGCGTCTATCTTGCCCTCGGCCACGTCCTTCTTGTATTGTTCCAGAAAGCCCTTGCCGGAGCAGAGAGCTTCCTTTTCGGGCAGCAGGTCGCACAGGGCCGCCAGCTTGACGTTGGTGAGCTTGCCCGAGCGGATGTTGTTCAGGTGGCTCGAGCCCATGGCTCCCACGCCTACGATACCCAGTCTGACTTTATTCATTGCGGTAACCTCTTTGTTGATTATTCACTTATTATATTACACCACCTGCGGGAAAATAGCAACACGGGCTTTTTTGCCCTGTCCACAAGCTATGAACAACCTGTGAACAAAAGGCGGGGGCTGCCGGGTCTTTTTTTGATTTACTTATTTTGTCAAAACTGCTATTATATAATTGTATGTAGTAAACAGGAGGACCAGTGATGAACGGTATAGATGAAGCAAAGCTGCTGAAGCGGGGAAAGGAGACCATCTCCAGAGAGGCGGACAACGTCATGAGGATGGGCGACTCGCTGGGTCAGGGCTTCGTGGATTGCTGCCGGGCTATCCTGGCTTCCCGGGGAAGGGTGGCCATGACAGGCATGGGCAAGTCGGGGCTGGTGGCAAAGAAGATATCGGCCACTCTGGCCTCCACCGGCACTCCCTCCTTTTATCTGCATCCCGCGGACGCGGTCCACGGGGATATGGGCATGATCACCCGGGAGGACGTGGTCATCGCTCTGTCCAACTCCGGGGAGTCCGGAGAGATAGTCAACATACTGCCGGTGATCAAGCGCATAGGCGCCCTGCTGGTGGGCATGACCGGCAGGGAAAACAGCTCTCTGGCCAGATATTCGGACATAGTCGTCCCGGTGGTCACCGACGGAGAGGCCTGCCCTCTGGGTCTGGCTCCCACCACCTCCACCACCTGCCAGCTGGCCATGGGAGACGCCATCAGCCTGGCGGTCATGGAGGCCCGGCAGTTCACCAAGGACCAATACGCCGTGTTCCATCCCGGCGGCGCTCTGGGCAAGAGGCTGCTGCTGACGGTGGAGGACGTGATGCGCACCGGCGACTTCGTGGCCCGGGTGTCTCCCGACACCAAGCTGCGGGACGTGCTCTTTGCCATCACCGAGGCCAACGCCGGCGCCGCTCTGGTCACGGGCCCCGAGGGCCTGCTGGAGGGCATCATCACCGACGGCGATATCAGGCGGGCCCTGCTGAGCTCCGAGGACAACCTCCACGCCGACGCCCGGGACATCATGTCTCCCAATCCGGTGACCATCGCTCCGGACAAGCTGGCCACCGAGGCCCTGCACAGGATGGAGGAAAGCGGCCGGAAGATAGGCGAGATGCCCGTGATACGGGACGGCAAGCCCCTGGGGGTCATCTGCCTGAAGGATCTGCTGACGGTAGGGATAGTATGACGGCTTTCGGGGACGTAGAGCTGCTGGCCATAGACGTGGACGGCACCCAGACGGACGGAAGCATGGTGGTCTATGAAGACAAGACCATCAAGTTCTTCAATGCCCGGGACGGTCTGGCCACCAATCTGCTCATCCGCTGCGGCGTCAGGGTGTACTGGCTGTCCGGCGGCTACAGCAGGGCCGTGGAGACCCGGGCGGCTGCCATGGGCATCACCGGCCTGAGGCAGGGCTGCTCCGCCAAGGGCACGGTCCTGGCGGAGATAGCGGAGCGGGAGGGCCTGCCTCTGGAAAAATGCGCCTACATGGGGGACGACCTGAACGACATCCCGGCCATCAGGGCCGCCGGCATAGGCATAGCCGTAGGCGACGCGGCTCCCGAATGCATCGCGGCGGCGGACTACGTCACCCGGCATCCCGGAGGCCGGGGGGCCGTGAGAGAGACGGCGGAGCTCATCCTGAAGGGAAAGGGGCTGTGGGAAGATATCATAGCCAACTTCGAAAAATACCTGATCAGCGACAAACAGGTCCACTGATGAGTCTCCTCACCATAGTCCACACGGGAGACCTGCACAATTCTCTCAACGCCAAAAAGGCGGACAGGCTGAGGGCTCTGAGGCAGGAGGCTGACCTGCTGCTGGATTCCGGCGACGCCATAGGGTCGGGCAATATCTTTTTCAATCCCTTCGGGGAGCGGGCCCAGAGCCTGATGAACAGGGCCCGGTACGACGCGGCGGCGGTGGGCAACAGGGAGTATCACCTCAACAGATACGCCATGAGGTGCAAGCTCATGAGGGCCCGCTTTCCCTACGTGTCCGCCAACTACTGCTGGTCCGAGGGCAGGATGTTCGAGGATTTTGAGCTGTTTGTCATCAGGAACGCCGAGATCTACGTGTTCGGCCTGTCCAACGTGAACGTGTCCCGGGACATGAAGATCAGCCGCTACGCCCATCAGTATCAGAACGACCCGGCGGACCGGGCGGAAAGCATGGTGCTGGAGATAGAGCAAAGGCCCTCCCGGGAATACACCAGAGTGATCATAGCCCTCACTCACGTGGGCCTGGAGACGGACAAGGAGATAGCCCGCCGGCTGGAGGGCAGGATAGACCTGATACTGGGAGGCCATTCCCACGACGTCTGCTACGGCTCCGTCCGGGGGACCCATATAGTGCACAGCGGCTGCAGAGGGCAGTTTGCCACGCGGCTTGTATACGACACCGACGCTAAAAAAATCACTTCTCTCGAGAGAATCGATATATGAAAACAAACAAAACGTCTTTCGTTTTAGTCTTATTACTGATATGCGCGGCCTGCGGCGCGTTTTGTCAGGAGGTGCTCTACGAGCCCTATCCCAGAAGCACCTCTCTGGACGCCGCCCACAGGGAGCCCGTGTTTACCCTGCAGTCCCGGGTGGCCACCCTGTGCAGGTATTCGGTGAACGAGCTCAAAGACTACGGCGAGATGACTCCCTTTGACGAGACCGAGCCCACGAACATGCACACGGTCAGGCTCAGGGGGCTGGACGCCCGCCCGGGGGCGGTCAACCGGGTCTACGTGAAGTGCGACGCCTCCGGGGAGACCCTGGAGCTCACATATACCTTTGTCACGGAGAGAGACCCCTCCCTGTCCGGAGCGGCCGTCACCGGCCTGCGGCAGGAAGGGGGCGTCATCAGCGATGAGGAGCTGAGCAGGCTGTCCCTGATATCCTCGGCCGACCTTTCCCGGGACAGGCTCGCCGCCCTGAAGGAGACCCACCGGGGGCTGGTGTGCCTGTTGGAGACCTTTATCTCCTCCGCTCCCGCGGGGCTGAAGGACAGCTGCTATCTCAGGGACCGGGAGGGAGCCCTCATAGAGGCCTTTCCCGGCAGATACAGGCTGGACCTGACCTCCTTTGAGACGGGCAGCTACATCACGGGCCGGATCTACGAGCAGTTTGCGGAGGCTTCCTTTTTGTACGACGGGTGCCTGCTGATGGATCTGGTCATGACCTGCGACGAGATCTACAGGGACTGGGACCCCCGGAAAAAGCATCAGCCCAAGGCCTCGGACAAGGAGACGGAGGAGGCCTGGTACAAGGGAGTGGTCTATGCCCTGAGAAATCTGAGGTGGTATTATCCCTACGGCATAGTCACGGCCCACACCACCGCCCGGGCGGAGGACACCACCCTGTTCAAGCTCCTGAACGGCAAGGGCATAGTCTATACCTCCCGGGACCTGGACCCGGACATCTGCAGGGAGCTCCTGAGCGAATATGAGGAGTGGATGGCCAGAGTGCTGACCAACAAGGTGGTGCTCATAGAATATCTGGCCGCCGACAGCCCGGAGGCCCGCTCCGCGGCGGACGGTCCCGGCAGGCTGCCGGGGAAAATGTGGCGGGAATACAGCCGTTTCCGCTTCGGCTACGCTCTGTCCCGCATGAACGACGGCATATTCACCGCCCGCCAGAGCGAATTCGTCTCGGGGTCCCCCTGGTTTGACGAATACGCCTTTGACCTGGGCCGGCCCGTGTCCAAGGCCAAGTATTACAGCGGGGGAGAGGAGGTCTATACCAAGACCAACGTCATCAACGCCATCAATTCCGTCACCTCCCGGGTGTTCCGGCGGGACTTCGAAAAGGGGATCATCCTCCTGAACGGCGAGAGCGAGCCGGTCCGCATCCTCCTGGAGGAGGACTGCGCCAGGTTCGTCTCCGGCGACGCGCCCCTCTGGGAAAAGTATTTTGACAACAGCGACCCGGCTGTGTTTTCGGTGGCGGGCAGCGATTTCAAAAAGGCTGACGCCGCCGCCGGCAGGGAGCTCTATATCAGGAACGGCGACTGCGTGGTGTGCTCCCGGTCCGCCGCCGCCGGCTACTCCTTCGGGGTGCCCTTTGAAGACGACTATTCCCTGGAAGGCTATTTCCCGGGCATCTACGAGGGCCCGGAGCCTGCGGAGCGCATATACTGCGATCTGTATGTCAACGGACGGCAGGCAGACGCGGCGGAGATAGAGACGGCGTCTCTGGGGCCCGGCGCGGTCTCTCTGTTTGACAAGGTGTCCCTGAAGCCCGGGGACGAGGTCGAGGTGAGGATCACCGGCGACGGATTTTTTGCGGTGGATTTCATATACCTGTCCTCCGGCAAGAGATACAACGACGGTTCGCCGGCAAAGGAGATCACACTGGACCCTTATGACGGCATACTGCTGAAAAGGGCGGAATAACTGTATGAAAAGACTGTTTTTGCTGCTGCTCTTACTGGCCTGCGCCGGGAGCCTCTTTGCCGTGGACGGCGACTTGGCGGAGGTGCGCATCATATATTCCGGCAGGATGGCCGAGAGCATGGCAGTGGTGTATCCCGAAAAGCTGTCCAGCAGCCAGCAGATGAACGATATAGCCTACGTGAAGAGCTGTATCATGTCCTTTGACGTGGCTGTGACCACCGGCAGCGTCAGAAAGAACGGCACCGAGTGCACCACCATATGCTACATCATCCACCGGTATCCCGTCAGGCCCGGCAACGGCTCCCTGCTGGATATAGTCATCACTCTGCTGAAGAGATACAGGCATATCAACGTGGAGTGCTACGGTCTGCCGGCTCCCTCCCGGTCCTACTACACGGTGAACAACAAATACGTGGATATCAGGGGAGAGTATTACGGCGACCTGCTGGAGTATGACGTCATAGTCAGGGATCCGGGCTTCTCCAGGCTCCGGACTCCGGACATATACGTCACGGAAAAGAGATTTACCATAGGCATTTTTTTGATAATCATCGGTGTGATGGGCGCATTTTGCATATTCGCTGTCACCCGAAAAAGATAATAATACAGGAGACAAATATGGCCATAGGTTTCAAATTTGAAGAGCTTGCCCGCATAGCGGCATCCAACAGAGCTTCGGATATTTTCGTCAAGGCGGGGGCTCCCCCCAGGATGAAGCTCCACGGCGACATCATTGAGATGGAAGGCTATCCCGTGCTGGGAGACGAAGAGGCCGACGAGCTGATATATCAGAATCTCACCCAGGAGCAGATAGGCCGCTTTGAGAGGACCCACGAGCTGGACGCCTCTCTCCGGTTCCCGGGCATCTGCCGCTTCAGGCTGAACGTGTACAGACAGAGAAACTCTTCCGCCGCGGTCTTCAGAGTCATTCCCGAGGACATCATGACCCTGGACGACCTGAACATGCCTGCCACCCTGAAGGAGTTTGCCAAGCTGAAGGACGGTCTCATCCTGGTCACCGGCCCTACGGGCTGCGGCAAATCCACCACTCTGGCCGCCATCATCAACGAGATCAACGAAACCAGAAGGGCCAACATCATCACCATCGAGGACCCGGTGGAATTTGTCCATCCGGACAAAAAGTCCCTCATATCCCAGAGAGAAGTGGGCATCGACACGGAGAGCTTTGGCAGCGCTCTGAAATACATCCTGCGTCAGGCTCCCGACATCATCCTGGTGGGTGAGCTCCGGGACGTGGAGACCATGAACATCGCTCTGTCCGCTTCGGAGACCGGCCACCTGGTGCTCAGCACTCTGCACACCTCCTCCGCAGCGGAGACTCTGGAGAGGATCATCAACATGTTCCCGCCCTCCGAGAGAGAGCTGCTGTGTCTGCGTATCAGCAAGACCCTGAAGGGCATCGTGGCCCAGAGGCTGCTGAAGCGTATAGACAAGCCCGGCAGGATCGCTTCCGTGGAGGTCATGACCGCCACGCCTACCACCGTCAAGCTGCTGGAAGAGGGGCGTTCCGGCTCTATCTACGACGCCATCAAAGAGGGCAGCTATTTCGGCATGCAGACCATGAACTATTCTCTGGACAGATACGTGAAGGCGGGTATCATCAGCAAGGAAGACGCCATCGCCAACTCCGGCAATATTTCCGAGCTGAATCTGATGCTGCGCCGCACCAGCGTCACCAGGGAAGAGATGGGTCTTGAGTCAGGCAAAAAGCCCCAGCAGCCCAAGCCGCAGCTGAGGCCCAAGACCCCCGGACCCGGGTCCAGACAATAAACAGCCTGCTCCATGAACAGGCTCCCGTATCCCTCCTGGTCCCATTCTTCCATGAAGCTGTTTGAAGGGTGCAGGAGAGAGTATTATTACAGCAAATACCACGCCCTCTGCCGGGACAGGCATCACGTCCGGGCCCTGAAGAACATGACCTCCGCCCCCCTGCTGGCGGGCAGTCTGGTCCACGAGGTCATAGCCCGGGCTCTCTCGGACAGATACAAATACGGCAGAGCGCCGTCGCCGGAGCAGGTGACAGACGCCTTTCGCAGGCGCTATGAAGAGGCTGTGGCCAGGTCTGCCGATTGCGCAGACCCGGCAGCCTGGTCCGATACGGCGGAGGGCATGCTCGCGGAGCATTATTACTCCGAGACGGGAGCCGCGGAGACCATACGGGCTGCCGGCGAAAAAGGCGCGGCGGGACTCCGGAGCCTGTGCGCCCACAGCCTGTGGCGCAAGCTCAACGAAGAATTGGCCCCGGAAAACATCAAGTATATGGACAAGCCGGATGATTTCCCCAGCTTCGAATACGAGGGCATCCGGGTGTATGCGAAGATCGACCTGGCAGTCTGCGGCAGGAGCTGGTACCGCATATTTGACTGGAAGACCGGCAGGCCCGGCGACGCAGACCCTCTGCAGCCGGCGATCTACGCCCTATATGCCCAAAGCGAGTGGCGCTGGGAGCCTGAAAAGGTGCAGTTTGATTTTGTCTATCTGTCTCCGGAGGTCCGGCGGGTCCGCGCCGTGACAGACGCGGAGAGCCTGCGGGAGGCCCGGGAGACCATCGCCGCGTCCTTTGAAGAAATGGTCCGGCTTTACCGTGACGGGTCTCCCGTGATAGAGGACTTTCCTCAGAACATATCGCCCAAGTGTCAAGGCTGCCGGTTCAGGGAGCTTTGCTCAGTATAAGTGAGGTAATCATGAAAAAAACAATTCTTGTCTTGTGGCTGTTATTCATAGCCTGCGCGGTCATGGCCGCCGAGTCTGTGGCGCCGCTGAATCCCGAATACCTGGAGTGGGTACAGAGCGGCAAAAAGGCCGCGGGCATAGCCCGCGGAGGCAGGATCCCCGTCCCGGTCGGCAGCTTTTTTATCCCTTCCGAAGAGCCTGTGTTCAAGCTGGGAGAGCTGCCCGCGTATTATGATCTGCGCAGCGAGGGCAAGGTGTCTCCCATCAGGGACCAGGGCCCCTTCGGCATCTGCTGGGTCTTCGGCGCTATTGCCAGTATGGAAGGCAGCTGGCTCATGGACAACCCCTACGGCAGCGTGGATTATTCGACGTTCAACGTGGTCAGAAACACCGCGCCCTACTGGGGGGTCGATCTGGAGTCCGGCGGACATTATCTCATATCTTCGTCTTATTTTGCCCGGCTGCTGGGGCCCGTGTACGAAAAGGACGAGCCCTTTGACCCCGGCGCCTCGGGAGTGCCTGCCGCGCCGGCGAAGAAGCCCGCGGTGAGAGCCTATATCACAGAGGCGGAATATATCCCCGACCATCTGATGCACGACACCAGCATACTGGACGGCGACAAGCCCAGCCAGGCCTATATGGACGATATCAAGAGATCTATCATGTCCAAGGGCGTCATAGACTTTTCGTATTATCACAGCAATTCTTATCTGAACTCCGCCAACGGCAGCTATTACTGCGACAACAGCTACTATGCCAACCACGAGATATCCATAGTAGGCTGGGACGACAATTATTCCAGATCCAAATTCAACAAGACCCCTGCCGGCAACGGAGCCTGGCTGGCCAGAAACAGCTGGGGGACCGGCTTCGGCAACAGCGGTTATATGTGGATATCCTACTATGACAAGTCTGCCTGCGACTATTGCCAGTTCAGCCTGACCACAGATCTCGCCAGGTATTCCCGGGTCTACGAGCTGGAGGCCAAGGGGCTGGTTACCTCCGGCAGCTACACCCAGGCCAGAAGCGCCTTTACCATGAAGCAGGACGGCAGCACCGTGGACGCGGGCACCTACTGTATGGCAGGCGGCGAGACCCTCAGGTGCACCGTCTATGTCAACGGGACAAAGGCGGCTTCCGGAGAAAAATACTGCAAGTATCCCGGCTATTACCTCATACCCGTCAAGGCCTCCTTTGCCAAGGGGGACAAGGTGATCTGCCGGATCCAGTACGCGGACAACAAACAGAGCGGCATATACTATACTCCTCTGACCGACGATCTTTCCATGTCGTCCAATGGGGACTGCCAGCTCAGCAACGACGGCTCTGACTGGACCGACACCCGGGAAGCCTTTGGCACTCCCTACGCCAACTGCATCAAGCTCTATACCAGGGACGCGTCTTCCTCCGTAGCCGTCACCGGCGTCAGCCTGGACAAGACCTCTCTCAGCCTGAAAAAGGGAGACACCTATACCCTGGCGGCCACGGTGAAGCCCTCCGACGCCACCAACAAGACAGTCACTTGGTCTTCCGGCGATACGGCGGTGGCCAAGGTGTCCTCCGAGGGCAAGGTGACGGCCGTCGGTTCCGGGACCTGCAATATTACCGTCAAGACCAAGGACGGCGGCTTTACGGCCAAGTGCAAGGTCACCGTCGCCGAGGCCTCCGTGCCCGTCACGGGGGTGACCCTCTCCGACACGGAGATCAAGCTGAAAAAGGGCGAGTCAAAGACCCTGACCGCCACGGTGAAGCCCTCCAACGCCACCAACAAGAACGTGACCTGGACTTCGGACGACACCTCCATAGCCACGGTGTCCTCCACCGGCGTGGTGAAGGCCGTGAGCGGCGGCACCGTGAAGATCCGGGTGAAGACCAGGGACGGCGGCTTCTCCGCCAAATGCAAGGTAAAGGTGACCGTGCCGGTCACCGGCGTCACTCTGAACAAAAAGGAGATGACCCTCACAAAGGGCGCCTCCGAAACTCTGACGGCGACTATAGCGCCCTCTGACGCCACCAACAAGGAGCTGAGCTGGAAGTCCTATGACGAGAGCATCGTCACCATAGCTTCCGACGGCACGGTGACCGCCGTGGGCGCCGGCAAGACCAAGGTGCGGGCAAAGACCCGGGACGGCGGCTTTACCGCCTACTGCTGGATCAAGGTGACCGTGCCCGTAACGGGCGTCACCCTGAACAAGTCCTCCCTGACCATCGCCAAGGGGGCCTCCGCGCCTCTCACAGCCACGGTGCTGCCCTCCGACGCCACCAAGAAGGACGTGAAGTGGAAGTCCTATGACACGAGTATAGCCACCGTGGACCAGAACGGCAAGGTGAAGGGCGTGGCCAAGGGTACCACCACCGTGAGGGTCCAGACCAGGGACGGCGATTTTCGCGCCAAGTGCAAGGTGACGGTCAACTAAACGAATATACGGGCTGCGGTCATGCGTGACCGCAGCCTCTGTGACAAGCGAGGCTATGATGAAAACATATACCAAAATCATTCTGACGGTCTGCGCCGTTTTTGCTTTGTGCCTGGCGGCCTATGCCGTGACCTGGAACGGGGCCACCACCATATTTTCGTCCCAGACCAGGTCCGACGAGACCTATACCTCCACGAAGGCGGATCAGAACTCTCTGCTCATAAGCACCTCCGGCAAGGTGACCATCAACAACGCCACCGTGACCAAGACCGGCGATTCTCTGCATAGCGACAATTGCCGGTATTACGGCGTCAATGCCGGGGTCATGTGCAAGAGCGGCGACGAGAAAGGCGAGACTTATTTCAACGGGGGCAATATCCAGGCGGACGCCGAGGGAGGCGACGGCCTGGTCTGCTATTACGCTTCGGCATACCTCAAGGACTCCGTCATATCCTCTCCCAAGTCCAGAGGCGTGGTGGCGGCGGAAAAGGGCTTTGTGACCCTGAACAACACCCGGGTTTACTGCGACAGCCTCCTGCCTTACGGAGGAGCGGTATGCGCCGAATACTGGGGCAACGCCAGCATATCCGGCGGCAAAGCCTGGGGCTCGGCGTGCCCGGCCATATACAGCGAGTGGTACGTGTTTGCCGAAAACGCCGATCTGTATTCCATGGATGACCCTGCCGTGGTGGTGGCTGAGACCGGCAATGCGGATATCCATGACTGTACCGTCAGGACCGGGCAGGAGAGCGAGAACCCTCCCTTCGCCGTCCTGTTCACCAACGAAAACTCCACCGGCGTGTCCTCCTTTACCATGACGGGCGGGGAGATAGACAGCATAGACAAATTCTCTGTCCAAAACTCCAGCCCCTACATCTTTCTCAAGGAAGTGACTATGTCCGGCTATCCCGGGACCTTCCTGGAGGTTTACGCCGGAGAGGATGAAAACGGCGGCGCCATCGGCGGCAACGTGACGCTGGATATGCTCGCCCAGTCTGCCGAGGGGGACGTCAACGTGAACTCCCTTGCTTCCCTGAAGCTGAATATGGATCAGGGGTCCTCCTTCAGAGGCTGCATCAACAACGCGGGCCCGGAAGGGGACGTGGCGGTGACCGTCACCGGCGGCAGCGTGTGGACCCTGACGGGGGACAGCTATATAAGCACCATAGACGCGGAAAGCCCGGACAGCGTGGTCCTCAACGGCCATACCCTGTACGTGAACGGGACCCCCTACGATCCTAACGATACGGCCGTCACGGGGGTGTCCCTGAACCAGAACACCGCCACGGTATTCGTGGGCGATTTCATAGTCCTGGAGGCCGAGGTGACCCCCGCCAGCGCCGCGGATAAGAAGGTGACCTGGCAGAGCTATGACAAGACCATCGCCACCGTGGATTCCTACGGCATAGTAACGGGCGTGGCCCCGGGCACCACCACCATCCGGGCAAAGACCAGGGAAGGGGGCTTCACCGCCAAATGCAAGGTGACCGTGAAGGAGCCCGTGGTCAGTGTGGAGAGCGTGACCCTGAACAAGACCAAGGTGACTCTGGACAAGGGCGCCTCCGTGACCCTGAAGGCCACCGTAGCCCCGGCAGAAGCCACCAACAAGGCGGTGACCTGGACCAGCTATGACACGGCTATAGCCACCGTGGACCAGAACGGCAAGGTCAAGGCCGTAGC
>JAFZNQ010000005.1 GCA_017552965.1 Abditibacteriota bacterium
AGGGAGGTCAGCGGAGAGGTCCGCCCGGGTAAGGGAGATGCCATCTCCTTCCAGGGCGTCCGCCAGCGCCTGAGTGTAGCCCGGGGCTTCGCCGCAGGTGAGAAGGACCGCGCGGGAGGCAGCCCAAAGGGGCGCGCAGGCAAGTATGGCTGCCAGCGCCAAAAGGATGGGATGTATCGGTTTCATACGGGGCTCCTTTTACAGGTAGAGTTATTTTTATTATAACATATTTTCGGGGAGGCGGATATAGCGGTGTTTTTTTTCGCAGGGCGGGATAATTTGTCCCGCCGGGTCGGTCCGCGGCTCGCGGTTCTTTTGGAGGGGGTCTCTTACCGCCCGTGTCTGACAACACAGGCGCCCCCGTGGAGCGTTTTGGCATCCCGCTTGTACGGCCCCTCCCACCAGCCGCCTCCGGCAAAGCCGGAGTAAGGAACGCGGCTGGCGGGCCCCACCGTGGATCCCTGACCCAAAACGGCCTGAAGATTCTTTGCCGGGTTGGGCGGGATGACGCGGGGTCATGGCGCAGGCGTTTTGTCCCGTCGGGCCGGTCCGCGGCCGGGGCTCGCTTCTTCGTGACAGGGGATCTCTTACCGCCTCCTGCGGAGGCGCCGAGATGACGCGGGGTTAAGGCGGAGGCGCCGGGGCTTTGTCTTGCCCTCCCTTGCCTGAACGAGCCGGGGAACGGAAAGAGGTGGCGAAAGCGATCCCGGCTTCGGAATGAGGTGTGAATTCGGGCGGTTAGAATTAACGTCATTTCGGCGCACGTAGCGGACACTTTTCTCCACCCTCATCTCTGCGGGTACGGGGAGCGGGTAATTATTGCCGCATCTGTTATCTTTCCAGCTTGTGCCAGCCTTCCCAGTCCTTTTGAGTAGGAACGGGAGGAATATCAGGCAGATTGGTATCATCTTTTAAACGCCAAGGTCCGTAGACAGGAGTGCCGTCAGGCAGTGCGCCCTTCTCGGTCATCCACTTCCACTCCAAATAATCTTTTGAACCGACCCTGTTCCAATACACACCTTTATAAATAACATTTGCGCCATGAGTGCTTTTTACGAGCCGTTTTTCCGGCCCGTCGCCGATATATTCTTGTCCGACCCCTTCCTGATAAAAGCACAGTTTTTCAGCATACTCCGTTCCGCTGTCAAACGATACAAACACTATGTCCGGAGTAAGAAAATACACCTGTTTGACATTGCCGGGTATATATTCAAGATACACTCTGCGATATAAGCCGGAATGCACGCCGGCCAGCAGCCGGCGGTCTCTCCAGGTCTTTTTATTAAGGTCCAGATTATACATAAAAATCTCACCATTAAAACAGCACAAAAGCCTCAGCAAAGAACCGTCATCGGATGCTTCGGCATCAATGACCTTCGGCCTATAATCGAATACGCCTTCTTTATATTCTTTGTACTCATGAGCAAAAGTTATTATTTCTTCATCGGTGTAACCTTTGCCGTCGGGACCTTTCTCGCGCAGAATAATATACAGAGTTTTGCGCGCCGATATATCACTCCCGTTTTTGTTAAGTCCCGTTTCGCAGACAGTGCGGAAAACCGCACTCCTGCCGGCGCTTATAGGAAAAAGTTCCTCCGAGGTTCCTGCAATACAAGTATTGTTGCGGTAAAGCTCGCTGATAATGCCGGTCTTGGCAAGTTTCCTGAGGTTCACTTTCTTTATTATCTGCTCTCCGGCATCTGACGAAGCAGCGGTAACGGACTTGGGGGCTTTGGGCTGTCCGGTTGTTTGTCCGAATACAGATTTGCCGGTATTGCCGGTTTTTCCATATACTATCAAAGCGCCAACCCCTATTGCCATTACTAATATTATGGCAAGAATGATACTCTTATTCACGTTGCACCTCTAATGTCAATAATATGGATTCACTTGAAACTTAGAAAAAACGTCAGACTTTTCATATCAGTCTCCTTATTAATATTAAGATTTTTATACTTTATTATAGCACACAAAAAAGTCTTTGTCAAAAGTGTCACAAATGCTTTTTGACGAAAGGAGCGGCCCGGCGACAGAAAGAAGGTCCGGCGCCTGGCAGCCCCGCGTCATCCCGCCGGTTTTGCCCTCTCCGGGCAATTTGTGTTATAATGGGTGTGTATTATTATGTGGAGGAGCTGTTATGAGCGAGCCTGTAAAGGTGGTATTGCTGGGAGATTCCATCAGGATGAACTACGGCCCCCGGACCGCGGAGCGGCTGGGAGAGGGCTACACCGTATGGCAGCCGGAGGACAACTGCCGCTTTGTCAAATATCTGCTGCAGGGCATATTCACGGACTGGCGGGAGCATATAGCCGGCTGCGATATAGTCCATTTCAACGCGGGCAACTGGGATATATCCGACAACGCGGGAGACGGCCCCCTGTCCTCAAAGGAGGAATACGCCGCCAACCTGCTGCGGGCCGCCCGTTATCTGAAGACTCTGGCCGGGACCGTGTGCTTTGCCACCACCATCCCCGCCCGGCCCGAAAGAGCCATCACCGACAACCGTCTGGTGGCGGAATACAACGCCGCCGTGGTCCCGGCTCTCAAGCGGGAAGGGGTCCTCATAGACGACCTGTATTCGCTGGTCAACAGCGATATATACACGTATATCAGGGCAGACGACCAGGTCCATCTGACCGACGAGGGCATAGAAGCCTGCTCGGCTCAGGTGGCGGACTTCATAAGGAGCATCTCAGTCAAATGATCCGCGCGCTGTTTGTGATATTCTCGGCTGCCCTGCTGGCAGGGCTTTTGACGGCGGCAGGCATGGCCGCCGATATGACCGTGGAGACCCCGGAGGCCCGGATGGTCCTGCGGGCGGAGGACGGCGCTGCGTCTCTGGTCTCCCTGTCCCTCCGGGGCGGCAGCGAGCTGCTGGACGCCCCCTGCGGATTGGCTCTTCCCCGGGGCTATATGGAGGACGGCGCGGAAAAGCCCTTCCGGTGGACCTGCGTCTCCGTGTCCGGCAGCTCCCGCGCCCGTCGGCTCGTCTTTCACGACTCCGCCGCCGACGCCAGCTGCATTCTGACCGTGTCCGGCTCCCGGATAAAGGGGGCTCCATTTCAGTTTGAGGGCCGGCTTTCCGTCGGGAGACCTCTGACCATTGCCGCGGGAGAGGCCTTCCGGGCTGTGATCAGGGAGGACCGGGACCCTCTGGTGTGGACCTTTGACAAGGAAGGGGGCTTTGCCTTTGGGTGGAAGCTCTTCAGCGGCGTCTATTCGCCCGGCAGCGGCATCAGGCAGACCCGCCTTGCCCCCGGAGCCGAGGCTGCCGCCCGCACCCGCACCGATCAGAACTGGAACGCCGGGGGCGAGATCCCCATGATGTATATAGACTACGGGGACCGGGGCCTCTATCTGGCATTCGAGTGGACCAACACGGTCCTCACCGCCCGGGGCCTGGAGGGCCACGGGGCGGCTCTGTCGGCTGCCCTGTCCGACGGCAACATGATCACCCGGCTTCCCAAGGGCGGCAGCATGCTCATCCCGCCGGTGTATCTGGGGGTCTATCGGGGAGACGTGGACGACGGCTCCAACGCCTTCAAGCGCTGGTTTGTCAGGGAAAAGGCTCCGAAAAACATGCTCGCAGACCCCCGGGAGCCTCTCGTGCAGCAGGACATGCAGCTGGGCTATGACGTGGCCAAATACGGCATACAGCTCATCAAGATGGACTACGGCTGGTGGTCCGACGAAAAGGCGGGGCCCACCTGGCGCACCCACGAAGGCCTGCTGGAGATGCACAACTCCGACTATCTGAAGGTGCTCTCGGACCACGGCTGCAGGACCCTGCGGGAATACGTCGCCCGGGCCAAAAAGGCCGGGGTGGGGGTCACCATGTACGTGTTGCTGAAGGACACTCAGCTGGACCGGCAGGGGGTGCCTACCTCCGTGGGCACATACGGCCATCCCGAATGGTTTTCCGACGTGAACGTCACGGGCATGGGCTGCTCCGCCGACCTGGGCAACAGTGAGTGCGTGGCCTTTTATAAAAAATATCTGCTGGACTTTTTCAAAAGGAATGCGGTCACCACCTGGCGCTCCGATTTTGAGCCCATCTGCCGCACCTCTCCCAGAGAAAACCGGCATCTCGCCGGGGGCAACGACGTTCAGTACTGGGCCACCGTGGGCTTCGGGGAGCTGGTGGACCACCTGACGGCCCGGCTGCCGGGGTTCCGTTATGAGAGCTGTTCTTCCGGAGGTTCCATGAAGGACCTGTGGACCATGACCAGGGCCAGCGTCATCAACTGCGACGACAGCGCCGACTATATGTCCCTGCATATGTCCTTTTATGATTCCTCCTACTGCATCCATCCCATGCAGCTGCAGATACCCTGCAACGCCCTGACCTATACCCGGGGGTCTGCCAACTACACAGGCACGGCGGACTATCTCTACGGCCTCCGGTGCCAGCTCACCGGCGCCGTTATGCTCTCCAACTGGCAGGGCACCACCGAGGAGGACAAGGCCTACTGGCCCTATCACGTGAAGGAGCTCTACGAGCGGCGGCTGAAGCCCCTTATCCGCAACGGGGACCTCTATCACATATTGCCCCGGCCCGACGGAGTCCACTGGGACGGGCTGGAATACTTTGACCCCGACACGAATACGGGGGCGGTCATGCTGTGGAAGCCCACCAACGAAGAAGGCAGCTCCAGGACCGTGGCCCTTCGGGGCCTGGAGCCGGACCGGGAATACCTGCTCACCTTTGAGGACAGGCGCGAGCAGTCCTTCCGGGCCCGGGGGCGGGAGCTGTCCGAAAAGGGGCTCACCGCGGTCATAGGCGGAGCCGTGGGCAGCGAAATAGTCTGGATAAGTCCTGCGGACGATAAATGAAAGGAAGACACGTGAAAAAGATCTGTTTTGTCGCGGTCCTGGCCCTGCTGTCGGCGGCCGTCCTGGGCGCCTCTTTTGACAGAGACACCTATTACAAAAAAGTGCTGGGCTGCTGGAACGGCAAGGTCATAGGCGGAGCTCTGGGCATGCCCAGGGAAGGGGCCTGGTGGGAAAACCAGCTCAGGGAGTTCCCCGTCTTCCCGGGGTATCTCACCGGGGTAAAATGCGGCTGGAGCTTCTACAGGGATCATCAGACGGTGCCCGAGGACGGAGAGTGGACCAGGGTCACCTTCCGCTGCTCTCTGCCCGGCTTCCGGCCCGACACCACGGTCCCCAGCCCCATCATAGGCATATCGCCGGAAAACTACGACCGGCCGGTACACCTGCAGGTCAAAAACATCAGGATCACCAGCCACGACATCCCCCTCACGGACGAGGATTTCAGAGCTTTTAACGCCTGCAAATACGAGGACGGCTGCTTTGACGTCAATTCCGCCTACGGCGGCGAGAGGAGCTGGATACAGCTTGCCGACTACCGCAAGATGGAGGGCGTGAAGCCCGGCGAGCCCTTTGAAATACAGGCGGATATCCGCTACGTGTCCGGGGAGAACCGCATAGGCCTGGCCTTTGACTACTATCAGACAGGGGTCAACGGCTTCGGTCCCGACGACGACACCTCCTACGAGATAGTGGGCCTCCTGGCCCTGGAGCAGTTCGGCCCCGCCGTGACCTCCGAAAACATAGGAGAGCTGTGGCTGAAGCTGCTGCCCCTGAACCCGAACGGGCCGCTGGCGGAGGAGATAGCCTTTGGCAGGATGCAGAAGGGCATCATGCCTCCCGAGTCCGGCAACCATGATGTGGGCAACGCCATAGGCGGCCAGATGAAGGGAGAGATATGGGGCCTGGTGTGCCCCGGCCGGCCCGGGCTGGCGGCGGAATACGCCCGCCGGGACGGCGTGGTGGCCCACAAGGAGGACGGGGTGTACGGCGAGATGTTCGTGGCGGCCATGATCAGCGAAGCCTTTGTGGAGAGCGACGTGAAAAAGCTCATAGACACGGGCCTCTCCGTGATACCCGCCGACTCCAAATACGCCCGGATGGTCCGTCGGGTCATAGACGAATACGAGTCCGGCAGGACCTGGGCGCAGATACTCAGGGACGTGAAGAAGGAGTATCCCGACATGTGCGACCCGGTGTATCCCGAGTGCGCCATCATCACTCTGGCCCTGCTGGAGGGCAAGGGAGACTTTGACTACACCGTCATCACCGCCTTCTACTGCGGCTCGGACACGGACTGCGACACTGCCACCGTGGGGGCCGTCATAGGTACTGTCATAGGCTATGACGCCATCCCCGACCGGTGGAAGGAGCCCATCCACAACGATTTTCGCTGCTTTGTCAAGGGCTATGAAAACTGGCAGATCACCGAGCTCTGCCGGCGCATATGCCGTCAGGGAGACAGGGTGATGAAGTATCACGGCAGGACGGGCAGATTTTGAGGAGGCAGGAGATGAAGATACGAGGCTTTTTGGTCCTGTGGGGCCTGTTGGCCCTGCTGTCGGCGGCGGCCTGGAGCGCCCCCCTTGACAGGGATACCTATTACAAAAAGGTGCTGGGCTGCTGGAACGGCAAATGCATAGGCGGCGGTCTGGGTATGCCCGTGGAAGGCGCCTGGTGGGAAAACCAGCTGAAAAACTATCCCGTGGTGGACGGCTACGTGGGCTATATAGGCAACGTGATCCGGAGCTGGTCCGGCTTTCTGGCCCGCGCCGAGGTGCCCATGGACGGAGAATGGCACGAGATCGAGCTCAGCGTCACGGTGCCGGAGATGGACAAGGATCTTTTCCCGGCGCCCATCATAGGCATGTCCCTGGAGGAATACGATAAGCGAAGCGCCATACTCATCAGGGATATAGCCATCACCAGCCACCCCGTACCCCTCTCAGAAAAGATGCGGACGGACTTCAACGGCTGCAACAGCTGCTGGTACAACACGGATCTGGAAGCCTGGGTCCTGGATTTTCCCGGGGAAGGGGGCCGCAGCTGGATCAAGACCAACAATTTCTCCAAATTCGGCACCGATATCATAAAGTCCGGGGATACCTTCACCGTCCGAATGAACGCCAAGTGGCTGCAGGGGGACAATCATTTCGGCCTGGCCTTCGACTTTATGGACAAGGACGGCAGCGGCTTCGGACCCGACGACGACACCTCCTATCAGATAATAGGCCTGCTGGGCCTGGAGAAATACGGCCCCTCCCTCACCAGTGAGGAGATAGGCAGGCTGTGGGTGGAGCATATCAATATTGACCTGCCCGACTATCTGGCCGAGGGCATCAGCCTCAACAGGCTCAGACAGGGTATCATGCCCCCCGAGTCCGGGGACCACGCCGTGGGCAACGCCATAGGCGGCCAGATGAAGGGGGAGATATGGGGCCTGGTGTGCCCCGGCCGGCCCGATCTGGCGGCGGAATACGCCCGCCGGGACGGCGTGGTGGCCCACAAGGAAGACGGAGTGTACGGCGAGATGTTCGTGGCGGCCATGATCAGCGAAGCCTTTGTGGAGTCTGACCCCCGGGCCCTGATACGGGCCGGACTGTCGGTGATACCGCCGGAGAGCAAATACGCCTGCATGGTGCAGAGAGTCCTGGACGAATACGCAGAAGGCAGGACCTGGGTGCAGATCCTCAGAGACGTGAAGAAGGACTATCCCTCCATGTGCGACCCGGTGTATCCCGAGTGCGCCATCATCACTCTGGCCCTGCTGGAGGGCAAGGGGGACTTTGACTACACCATCATCACCGCCTTTTACTGCGGCTCGGACACGGACTGCGACACTGCCACCGTGGGGGCCGTCATAGGCGCCGTCATAGGCTATGACGCCATCCCCGACAAGTGGAAGAAGCCCATAGGCAACACCTTCCGGTGTTTTGTGTCGGGGCAGGAAAGCCTGAAGATCACCGACCTGTGCCGCCGCATATGCCGGCAGGGAGGCAGGGTGCTCAGGTATCACGGCCAAAAGGTGGATTATTGAGCAGGGCCGCGCAGGCGGCAAAAAGTTTTTCTTGACTAAATGATTTATTTGTGCTATCATAGTTTTGCTATCTGAGTATAGTCAATTGTATTATCGGAGTAGTATTAATGTCAAACGTTGTTGTTGTGGGTCTTCAGTGGGGAGACGAAGCAAAGGGAAAAGTAGTGGATTTTCTTTCGCAGGATGCGGAATACGTGGTGCGTTTCAACGGCGGCAATAACGCCGGGCACACCGTGGTGGTGGGCAAGGACACCTACAAATTTCACGCTATTCCCGTGGGAGTGCTGAATCCCGACGCCATAGCCCTTATCACTGACGGCGTTGTGTTGGATCTGGGAGTATTTGCCGAGGAGCTCAGAGGGCTTCGGGAAAGGGGCATCACCGCCGACAAGATCAAGGTCTCAGGCAACGTGCATATCATCATGCCCTGGCACAAGCGGCTGGACGCTCTGGAGGAAGCCTACAAAAAGGACGGCAAGGTGGGCACCACCGGACGGGGCATAGGCCCCTGCTACGCCGACAAGGCTTCCAGGATAGGCCTGCGCATATACGACATCATCGACCCCGAGGCGCTGCCCGTCAAGCTCCGGGAAGTGCTGAGGCTCAAAAACGATATCATCACCAAGGTCTACGGCGGCGAGCCCTTCGATTATGACGAGATACTGGAGCAGTACACCGTGTACGGCAAGGCTCTCCGGCCCTACGTGGCCGACACGGCCACCATGCTCTTTGAGGCTACCTCCGACTGCCGCAAGATACTCTTTGAGGCGGCTCAGGGAGCGCTGCTGGATATAGACCAGGGCACCTATCCCTTTGTCACCAGCTCCCATTCCATTTCCGGCGGAGCGACGCTGGGCACCGGCGTGGGACCCACCGCCATTGATTACGTCATAGGAGTGGCCAAGGCCTACACCACCAGAGTGGGCGCCGGCCCCATGCCCACGGAGCTCTTTGACGACATGGGCGACGTCATCAGGGAAAACGGCCACGAATACGGCACCACCACCGGCCGGCCCCGCCGCTGCGGCTGGTTTGACGCGGTCTGCGCCCGCTATTCCTGCCGCATAAACGGCTGCACCTCCGTGGCAGTGTGCCTGCTGGACGTGCTCAATATGCCCAGGATAAAGATATGCACCAAATATGAGATAGACGGCCGTCTGACGGACGTGTTCCCCACCAAGCCGGAGCTGCTGGCCAAAGCCAGGCCCGTGTATGAAGAGCTGGAGGGCTGGAACTGCGACGTCAGCGGCATCAGATCTTTCCGGGAGTTGCCCGAAAAATGCAGGGCCTACGTCCGCAGAGTGGAGGAGCTGATGGGCTGCCGGATATGTATGGTGTCCGTGGGACCCAAACGGGACCAGAGCATCATCATCGACCGGGAGCTCCTGTCGGTGTTTGACAACTAACCGAGCCGCCTCCCTGCGGGGAGGCTTTTTTTTATTGCCATAAGGAGCCGCTATGAAATATCTGCTTGCTGTATCGCTTCTGTTTTGCCTCTTGCCGCTGGCTGCGGCGGAACGCAACCTGCCCTCCGAGCTGAGCGGAGTGGGCGCGGGAGCCTCTCACCCTTATATGAAAAGCCATATCCTGGGGATAGGCATCCCTCTCGTCTATGAGTTTCAGGCCTCGGACGGAGACTACGTGGTGGTGGCCGGCTTTTGCGAGCCCTTCTGGAGCGAGGGCAAAAACCGCATACTGGAGCTGGCAGTGGCCGGGGGCAGCCCCGTCACGCTGGACCCCGCCGCCGACCCGGGCAAGTCCAGACCCCTGTTTTGCGAGGCAAAAGGCCGGGCGTCCGGCGGGCGCCTGAGAGTGGAGGTCAGGGCTGCGGCCGGGTCGCCGGACAAGAACACCATCTGCTCCGGCATCTGGGTCTTTGACAGCGGCGGCTACAGCCGGGATTCTCTGTCCCCCGACGCCGTTGCCCGGGGGGAGGGAGACGCCGCGGCCCTCTACACGGTCAACTGCGGCGAAAGGGATTCGGATATCATCTACAGGAGCCTGGACGCGGAGATGCGCAGGGTCCGGGCCTGCGGCAAGCTGGCGCCGGGGCTGGGCATCGCCTTTTCCGCGGCCGAAATGGAGGCCGCTCTGGCCAAGGGGGATACGCCCCTGCTGAAGTCTCTGATGAGGCAGGCCGCTCCGGCGCTCCGGAGCGTGGAGGAGGCAGTCCTGGACAAATACGCCCCCTTTATGAGGGAGACCGCCGAGACCCGCCTGTTCTCGCCGGGGCAGGCAAACGTAGAGCTCAGGCAGGAGGACAGTGTAAAGGTGTCCCTGCGAGCCTACCCGGAGGAGGGCCTCGCGGACTACGGCTTTTACCGGGAGTGGGGCGGCGAGAGGATGGAAAATATAGCAACCCTCTCCTTTTCCGGTCCCGGCCATGACGAGGGCAGGCTGCTGGGCCTGGGGACAGACCCGGCCCTCAGGGATATAGACTACACGGCGGCCCGGGTCAAATACGTGTACCGGGACACCACCCTGTCCTTCAACGTGAGCGAGGGCCCCTGGCTCCTGGCCACCTCCTCCAAAGAGCCGTTTGAAATAGACACGCCTCTTGAGGAGAAGGGCGGAGTGTTCAGAGGCCAAAAGGGCTCCATGCATTTTGCCATAGTGTCTCCCGAGGGGCGCCGGACCCGCAGCATGGCCGTGCTGTGGGCGGACAGCGCTGCCAAGCTGGACCGGCTCATCGCCTCCTTCGGCTCAACGGCAGCCCGCAAGGCCCAGGCGGAGGCCTGGGCGGAGGAGTCTGTCCGCAGCGCCGTCCTGAAGGGCGCCGGGGCCTATGACGGTCTCATGAAGCAGAACCACCGGGCCATGGCCGCCATGCACTGGCCGCAGGGGCAGCTGCTGGCGGCTCTGGACGGGGGCTACACCCATATCTGGGTGAGGGACACCACCGTGGGGGTCTTGTTTGAGGCCCTGGCCGGGGAACACAGATATATCGGCAAATGGGCCGACTATCTGGTGGCGAACTACACTGAGACCGAAGCGAATGGCAAGGCCTACAAAGCCTTTTTCACCTTTCCCGGCAAGCACTACTTCAAGAAGGAACAGGACGGCCATTTTTATGCGGTGGCGTCCTGCTACGGCGCCTGGAAGCTGACGGGAGACCGGACGGGACTGGCGGAGCGCTACGAGGTGCTGAGGTCCTCGTCGGACTATCTGGACGCCAGATGGTATGACGGGGAAAAGCAGCTCTACGTGGAGACCTACGTCAACGAAGCCTCCATGGGAGCCTCGGAGGAACGGGAGAGCGGCGGCGAGTATTACGGCAGCCTGGTCATAGACGGCCAGTACGGCGAATGGATCGACAGCCTGTATCAGAACCAGATCATGTACGCCTCTCACATCATGCTGGCGGAAATGGCCGACGCCCTGCAGCGGCCCGCAGACAAAGAGTTTCACATGGACAAGGCCCGCAGTCTGCAGGCGGCAGTCAAAAAGGAGCTGTGGAACGGCAAGCATTATTATGCCGGCGACGTGAGGCTCCCGGACGGCACCTACCGGAAGGCCGACTGGTTCTATCACGACATTTTCTTTGATTATATCTGGGCCCTGACCCTGTTCCCGGCTCTGACGGACCAGCGCGCGGGCTATCTGTCTCTGGAAGCCATCATGACGGAGAGGGAGCCCGGGGCCCTGTTCGGCGGCACCCTGCAGAGAAACTATTTTGCCGGGGGCTGGGGCCACGCCTCCTACGCCTTTGCCATGGCCGGGGAATACGACAAGGCCCGCATCCTGATGGACAGGGTGTCCGCCCCCATGCGCAAGGTGTATTTCAACACGGTGATGGACGCCATGTATTATATGCCCGACGTGATGTACGAGAACGCCCACAACCCCGGCAACCACAAGCCCCAGTCCTTTGCCATAGGCCCCTGGATGTATGCGGCCTCCGCCTTTTGCGCCATCGAAGACTACAACGGCGTGACCGCAGTCCCCTCGGGCACGGGAGAGGAGATAGAGGATATGTCCTTCCGGGGCGCCCGGGTCACGGTGCGCACCGGCAAGACCGGGCAGTACGCCTCGGGCATCAGGGTCAACGGCAGGCTGCTGGAGGGAGTGCTGAAGGCTCCCGCAAACCTGCTGAAGGGCCGGGTACTCATAGAGACGGTCTATGACCACGCCCCTTACCGCCTGCCGGTGCTGGCCTACACCAACGCCGAGATAGGCCGGGTGACAAACGGGACCGCAGGGACCGTCGTGACCCTCAGAAGCTACGGCCGCGCGCTGGTCCGCTTTGACCGGACGGTCCGGAGGGACAGCCTGTCCCTCAGGACCCAAACGGGCAGAGACGTGCCCTTTGAGCTGTGGACCGAAGGGGGCAAGACCAGGATAGAATATGACGCCGCAGGAGAGACTCTCATTCTGACTGTGGGCGGCTGAGACCGGCCAAAGCTGCGGTCATCGTAATTCGGGACGGGACCGGCGGGGCAGGCGATGAGCGCCGGCCCCGCCGGCTTGTTGTTACAGAGCCTTCCCCGGCGGCATATTGCGCCCTCGGCCCGGGGCTTCATCGGAAAAGAATTGCCGGAGAGCCCGGAGTGCGGTCCCCGGTACAGACGCAAAGCGCCTTCAAAAACGTGTCTTTTCCCCGTGAGCGCCGCCCCGAGCCAAACAATTTTTTCTGCCGTATCTTTTCACATATGTAGTATAATGTAATTGAGAGGCTCCGGACGACCTGCCGGGCCTTCACTCTGAAAAGGAGAGACACAGTGAAAAGAATATACTTCGTTCTGGCCGCGCTTGCGGTCTGTCTGGCGGTCTCCGGCCTGTGGGCGGACACCATCAGCATCAACACGGTGGAGGACCTGACGGCCCTCAATGACAGCGAATGCGTCATCCGGGAGTCGGACACGGTGGAATTTGCCGCCGGCAAGACCTTTGACCTTTCCGGGATCAAATGGAAGGGCATAGGCCGCAACCTGGGCGTCATCAACGGCAACGGGGCTACGGTCGTACTGTCCGGTTTCAGGCCCTGCCTGTTTTCCGCCACCTATCTGTATTATTTCGGCTTTGTGTCGGAGAATTACGGTGAGATAAACGACCTGAATGTCCGGGTCCCCGACAATATTTCCGTGGCCGAGCAGGACAGCACCACCGTTGGCGGTCTGGTCTGCGCCAGCAACTTGCACACCGGGGTGGTCAAAAACTGCCAAGTGAAAGGCGGCGGCAACAGAATAAAGGCCTGGTGCTCCGATCTGGGGGGTATAGCGGGCCAGAATTCGGGCCGTATTTCCGGATGCTCGGTGTTTGATCTGGACATCCGGGGCGGGCGCGCCGACGAGGCGGGCGTCATAGCAGGTTATTCCTTAGGCGCCGTCGAGCGCTGCCGCGTAGACGGCTGCATGCTGGCAGATGCGGATTATATGGGCGGTATAACGGGCTATCTGAGCGGCCGCGTCCGGAACTGCTGGGTGACGCAGCTGTATATGACGACCGAGGAAGACACCTGTCACATGGGCGGAATAACGGCAGACTCCGTTGGCTCGAATATTGCTCAGTGCAGCGTGTATAACATAGGGATAAACGTGCCTCCCGGCACCGTCTGCGGCGGACTGGTGGGCTACGCCTGCGACACAGCCCTGGACGACGATTACTTTTTCGTGTATGGCATAGACGAAGACCTGCAAGGTCAGCTGGCAGGATACGGGTCGGCCATCAACGGAAGCGGCTGCTATATCACCGGCAGCAAGCCGGCCATAGGGTATGGGAACGACTGCCATCTCGAATGGGAAAACCTGCCCGAAGACAGCTTCACCGACGGGACCCTGCTGGGGCTTTTGCAGGGCGGATCGTGGTATGAGGGGCCGGGCGGCTTCCCTGTGCCTTTTGACAACAACGTACACGTCACCGGGGTCGTTCTGGACCTCCATTCCGTGACTCTGCAGACGGGGCAGACCAAACGGCTCTACGCCACCGTGTTTCCCTCGGACGCCTCCAACCAGGAGCTGGTGTGGTCCTCCTACGACAAGACCGTGGCCAAGGTGAGCTCCACCGGCAAGATAACCGCCATCGGTCCCGGCTCCACCACCATCAGAGTGAAGACCAAGGACGGAGGCTTTATAGACAAGTGCAAGGTCAAGGTGACCGACCCCGTGATCCCCGTTACGGGAGTGACCCTGAATAAGTCCACCGCCAAAGTGGAGAAGGGGAGCACCATCACCCTGAAGGCTACCATAGCGCCGGAGGACGCCACTGACCGGACCGTCACCTGGCAGAGCTATGACACGTCTATAGCCACCGTGGACGCAAACGGCAAGGTAAAGGGCATAGCTGCCGGCGCCACCACTATCAGAGTGAAGACCAAGGACGGGGGCTTCACCGCCAAGTGCAAGGTGACCGTCACCGTGCCCACGGTGCCGGTGACCGGAGTGGTCCTCAATAAGACCGTGGCCTCCGTGGCCAAGGGCAAGACCTTTACACTGAAGGCCGTGGTAGCGCCCAAGGACGCCACCGACCGGAGAGTGACCTGGTCAAGCTATGACACGAGTATAGCTACCGTGGACTCCGACGGCAAGGTGAAGGGCATAGCCCCCGGCACCACCACCATCAGAGTGAAGACCAAGGACGGCGGCTTTACCGCCAAGTGCAAGGTGACGGTGGTCATCCCGGTGACCGGCATCTCCCTGGACGTGACCAGCGTGACCCTGAAGGCGGGCAAGACCAAGACCCTGACGGCCACGGTGAAGCCCTCCGACGCCACCGTGACCAAAGTGGTCTGGACTTCCAGCAATCCGACGGTGGCCAAGGTGAGCTCCTCCGGCAAGATAACCGCTGTGAAGAAGGGCAAGGCCACCATCACCGCCACCACCGCAGACGGGGGCTTTACCGCCACCTGCGCAGTGACTGTGAAAGAATAAGGCGTATGATCGGCGCTCCCCTTCGGCAATGCCCGAAGGGGAGCTTTTTTGCGCGCGCCCTCCGGCTCTTTGCCCCTGCCTGTTTTTTTGAAAAAAAGCGGCTCCCGCGTGATTTTTTCCCTGCGCGCAGTATTATAATGAAGTTGAGGAGGCTCCGGACTATCCTCCGGGGACTGCGCACAAATTATAAGGAGAGACCCTTATGAAAAAGATCTATCTGCTTTTGGCCGCGCTTGCGGTCCTGCTTTCGGCTGCGGCCGTTTTCGGCAAGACAATAGCCGTCAACACCGAGGCCGACCTGCTGGCCCTGAACACGGGCAGCTACGTTATAGCGCAAGGGGATACCGTGGAATTTGCCGCGGACAAGACCTTCGACCTGACGGGAACAGCCTGGAAAGGCATCTATGAGAACAGTGGGACCATCAAGGGCAACGGAGCCGTCATCAGACTGGGCGAGCTGTCCGAATGCAAATACAGCGGCAACTTTACGGACCACTTTACTGACGAAACATACGAGTCCTACTTCTATTTCGGCTTTGTGTTCATGAACGAAGGCGCCATAGAGGACCTGTCCTTCGTTATCACAGGGGATGCGACCCATACGGCAGCCCGCGGTCTCAAGAGAGACGTGCCTGCCTTGCGGGAAGGCTCGGTGGTCTGCGTCCGCAACAACGGCAATATATCGGGCTGCTCGGTGGACGGAGGGGGCAGCACCTTTACCGTTTTCGCCGACAATTACGGCGCCATATCGGCCTTCAACTCCTGTATGGTAACGGGCTGCAGCGTGTCCGGACTGTCTCTCTTTTATCCCCAGGAGGAAGGCCGTCAGGGCTTCATCGTCGGGTATAACTTCAAGGAGATCGAATACTGCTTCGTCCATGACTGCTCCATAGAGAACGGCTACAGCGCCGGCGGTATAGTCGGCATCTCCAAAGGCCGCGTGATGAACTGCGCCGCCTGGGATCTGACTCTCAGCTCGGCTACTACCAGCAGCAGCCTCGGAGGCATCGCCGGCGACATGATTTACACCGAGTTCACCAATTGCTGCGCCTTCGGGCTGGACCTGGAGGGAGGCGACACCGGCGGCATAGTCGGCTACGCTTACCACGGCGACCTCATAAGCTGTTACGGCCTGTGCGACCGCAACGAGGGCAATCTGGCCGGAGGCCTGTTCGGCTACGCCCACATCGCCGACTGCCATAATTGTTATCTGCCCACCCTGAAATATCCTGCCGGCAGGATATACCAGAACGATTTTCAATACGAATGGATAGACATTACCGAGTTTAACGACGGCACCCTGCTGGGCCTGCTGGGCGACGGCTGGTACAGGGGCCCCGGCGGATATCCCGTGCCCTTCATGTATGGCGTGCCTGTCACAGGCGTCACTCTGGCCGCGCATTCCCTGACTCTGGAAGCGGGCGAAGCCGTAGAGGTGCAGGCCATCATAGATCCCGGGGACGCCTCGGAGCAGGGCCTGATCTGGTCCAGTTATGACAAGACCATCGCCACGGTGGATGCAAACGGCGTGGTGAGGGGCGTAGCCCCCGGCAGCACCACTATCCGGGTGAAGACCAGGGACGGCGGCTTTACCGACAAATGCAAGGTGAAGGTCACCATATCCGTGACCGGCGTCACCCTCAGCAAGACCTCCGCTACTCTGGAGGTGGGCAAGACTCTTGCCCTGACGGCTGCGGTGGTCCCCTCCGACGCAGTGAATAAGGCTGTGAAATGGACTTCCTATGATACAAGCATAGCCACGGTGGACGCCGACGGCAAGGTAAAGGCCATAGCCCCCGGTACTACCAACATCAAGGTGAAGACCAAGGACGGCGGCTTCACCGCCAAGTGCAAGATAAAGGTGAAGGAGCCCACAGTCGCCGTGACCGGCGTCACCCTGAACAAGACTTCGGCCAAGGTGGAGACGGGCAAGACCGTTACCCTGACGGCCACCATAGCGCCGGAAGACGCCACCAATAAGAACGTGACCTGGCAGAGCTACGACACGAGCATAGCCACGGTGGACGCCGACGGCGTGGTGACGGGTATCGCTTCCGGTACTACCAACATCAAGGTGAAGACCAAGGACGGCGGCTTCACCGCCAAATGCAAGGTGACCGTCTCGGATCCCACAGTCGCCGTGACAGGCGTGGTCCTCAACAAGACGGTGGCCTCCGTGGCCAAGGGCAAGACCTTTACACTGAAGGCCGTGGTAGCCCCCACCAACGCCACCAATAAGAACGTGACCTGGCAGAGCTACGATACTTCGATAGCCACTGTGACCCCGGAGGGGAAGGTGAAGGGCATAGCCCCCGGCACCACCACCATCAAGGTGAAGACCAAGGACGGCGGCTTCACCGCCAAGTGCAAGGTGACAGTCGTCATTCCCGTGACCGGCGTCAGCCTGGATCTGGCCAGCGTGAGCCTGAAGGTGGGGAAGACCAAGACCCTGACCGCTACGGTGACACCTGCGGACGCCACCCTTACCAAGGTGGTCTGGACCTCGAGCAATCCGGCGGTGGCCAAGGTGAACTCCTCCGGCAAGATAACAGCCGTGAAGAAGGGCAAGGCCACCATCACCGCCACCACCGCAGACGGAGGCTTCACAGCCACCTGCGCAGTGACCGTGAAGGAGTAAGTATTTTATAGGCGCTCCCCTTCGGACCCTGTCCGAAGGGGAGCTTTTTTGCGCGCGCCCTCCGGCGCAAAGCGCCGGCAAGACCGGCTCGCGAAGGCCCCGGTCACCCGCGATACGGCCCCTCCCATCTCCGAGGCAGGGACTGCTTTCATTGCCTCGTACCGTTCCGCGGCTCGTTCAGGCAAGGGGGGCTTCCCCCCTTCGCATACCCCCCTTTTTTTCGTGGGTACGGCGCATTTGCCCCAGCGAAACTTTTTTCGCCGGGGACCCCGTACACACCCGCCCGGGCAGGGAGGACCATTTCAGGACCCCCCTCTCCTCGGGGCCCCCGCAAAATCGAATAGATTTTGTGGGGTG
>JAFZNQ010000006.1 GCA_017552965.1 Abditibacteriota bacterium
CTTCAGGTCGGACACGTCGATGATGGTCCTGCCGTTCTGGATCTTGGGTATCATATTGACCGTGAGGCTCTTGCCGTTGACCTTGATGGTCCTGGAGCCGATGGTCATCTCTACCTTGACGTTGTTGATGTAGGCGGTGACAGTCTTGGTCTTGCCGTCCCACAGCACCACGCCGCCGTTGGCGTTGACTATGTCTCTGATCTTGGCCTTGCCGCTCTGAGGCAGCACCAGGTTGGTGCGCTCGGCAGTAGCGAGGGCTACCTTCTGGGAGATGTCGGCCTTGGCTACCTTGTAGGGGGTGCCCAGGTCGGCCTCGGCCACCTTGGGAACGTCCAGATCCACGGGAGCGCTGACTGCGACCTTGCCTGTGTCGGCCCGGGCCATCAGCTTGGCGGAAGGAGTCTGGCTGACGCCTACTGCGCTGAGAGCAGCCACGGGCAGGCTGACGGGAGCGGCAGCCTTGGCCTCTGCGGTGACCTCGGGCATGGAAGCCACGGGCATGGCCTGCAGGGAGCCGGTCTTGATGCCGGAAGCGGTCTCTATCTGCTCGTTCTGCACGCCGGCCTTCTCGGCGGGAGCCAGCACGGGAGCGGGAGCGCCGTTGCCCTTGTCAAACACACCGGCGGAACCGGCGCTCAGGGCAGCGGAAGAATCCTTGCCGCCGGCCACTACTGCAGCGCTGATGCCGGCAGAGTCTTCTCTGGCGGCGCCGACTTCGGCGCCGGCCTTGACGGAAGGAGCGGCGTCAACCTTGACGGAAGGAGCATCCAGGTTGGCCAGGGCGGTACCGCCGTTGTTGACCACTACCTTGTAGGAGATCCTGTCGCTCTGATTGCCGTCGTTGTCAAAGGCGTATATATCGATGAAGTGCTCGCCGTCCTCCAGAGCCGTGGTGTCCAGGGTGTAGGTGTAGGGAGCGTTGTTCTGCATGAGCTTCAGCTTCTTGTCCACCAGCAGGCTGACTATGGGAGCCTCGCCGCTGTTGTCCTTGGCATTGATGGAGATCACCTTTTTGCCGCTGATGACGTCGCTGTCCTTCAGGTTCTCAAAGCTGACCACGGGAGCAGTGTTGTCAAATATCTGATCGGACACGATGCCGCTGCCGGACACGGAGGTGACTATCTTGTTGCCCGCGTAGAGCTTGACCTCCATCAGGTGCTGGCCTCTGGAATAGGGAGCGGTGTCCCAGTCAAAGGACACGATGCCCTTCTGCGAAGGCACGTCCAATCTCTTCTTCTCATATATCTTGCTGTCAATGTAAAGGACCACGGTGTCGATCTTCACATTGGCGGACTCGCTGTCATAGCTGACGGTCACGTCCACCATCCGTCCGTCGAGAGTCTTGGATTTGGGTGAAACCAGTGTGGCTACAGCAGCGCTTGCGGCGGAGGCCAGGATGCTGGAAAGCATGATGCACGCCGTGACAAGGCTCATGAGCCTTAAGCTTTTTCTGAACATAGCATATACTCCGATTAAGGTATTATACAATTAAAGCATATCACATCGACCGGGAAATAGTCAATGAAAAAAATTATTTTTTTGAAAAAATTTTCCGGGCCCCTCACAGCAGCCTGCGGGGAACGAAGTCCAGCCCGTCGGCGGCCACGTATCTGTATTCCACACCGTTGATGAGGCCGTCCATATACTCGCCGCCGTGGATGTGGCCATATACCACCATGTCCACTCCGGAGCTCCACAGCAGCCGGGCAAAATCGTTGTGCTGCATGTTGTCGTCAAAGGGCGGATAGTGCATCAGCACCACCCGGGTGCCCTCCCCCATGGCGTCTATGGCCCGGGCCAGATAACAGAGCTCCCTGTTCCAGATGGCAGGGTCGGCGGAGCGGGTCTTGTCCTCCCGGCGCCAGCCTCGGGTGCCGGCGAACCAGCAGCCGCCTATCTCCACGGCGTCACCCTGCAGCAGTATGAGGCTGCCGGGGACCGTGCGCCGGAGCCGGGCGGTCTGCTTGCGGTGCCACCACAGCTCGTGATTGCCCCGGACCAGGACCTTGGTCCCCGGCAGGGAAGCCACGAATTCCAGATCCGGCATGGCGTCGGGCAGCTTCAGGGCCCAGGACACGTCCCCGGGCACCAGCACCACGTCGTCGGGAGACACGGTCTGCTCCCAGGCGGCCCTGATCTTGTCGGCATGGTTTTTCCAGTGGCTGCCGAACACGGACATCTCCTTGTCCGGGACGGCGGAGTGCAGGTGCAGGTCGCTGATGCCGAAGACAGCCATCAGGCCTTTTCGACCTGCTCTTTGATGGCGCCCAGCATGCCGTCGGCGTTTTCCCTGACCAGCTTGGCTATGAGCTTTTTGATGATGCCGCCCACCATGGGCACGTTGTATTCCACTTCCATGGCCAGCTTCACCAGGGTGTCGCCGCCGCCCATGTCCTCGAATTCCCAGACGCCACGGTACACCTCGTAGTCGCCCCGGCCCTCGGGCATGAAGAACTCGCACACCCTGCGGCTGTCGTCCCAGAGGTCCGTCTCCTCCCACTTGACTGTGAGATTGAACTTCTGGATGGAGCCCACCCAACGGCTGAGATACTGCACTCCGGTGTCGGTGGGAGTCCTGTCCAATATTTCTATGCTCTTCATATCGGGCATGAATTCGGGAAATTTGTCCACCTCTTTAGAAAAGGCGTACACCTTGTCCACGGGGGCGTGGATGATGATAGACGTATTGACCTGTGACATAAGCACCTCTCTTGATATAGTCATAACTATATTATACCTTTTTTCGGCCCGCCTTGCAAACCCGAAAAAAACCAAAAAAAATCGCCGGCGGGCCCAAATATTTGACAAATAAAGTAAGATAATATATAATATACATAAATGGTAGGAGGTGACGCTATGAACCCCATAGTTATCTATTATTCGCGGACAGGCACCACCAAGGCTGTGGCAAAGGAGATCAGCCGCCAGCTGAACTGCGATACCCAGGTCATAGTCCCCGCCAAGCGGTATTCGCGCTTTTTCCTGAAATGTCTGTTCCGGGCCTACAGGGAAAAAAGGGACGGCGAGTGGCCTCTCCTGAAAAGCAAGCTCAATCTGAGCCTGTATGACACCATCATACTGGGCTATCCCGTGTGGTGCGGCTCGGCGCCCCGGATACTCTTTTCGTTTTTGAAGGCCCAGAGGATACAGGGCAGGACCATCATCCCCTTCTGCACCTACAGAGGGGACGCCGGCACCGGCAACGACGACCTGATGAACGCTTTTCCCGACAACGTCTGGAAGGGCGGCATGACAGTGCGCGCCCGCAACGCCGCCAAGTGTACGGAGGAAGTGGCCCGCTTTATCACCAAAAACGGCCTGGACAAGGAAGAAGAAAAGCCGGAGCGCAAGCAGGCTCCCGGCAAACAGACCAACAAATAAACAGACAGGCGGCCCCGGCCGCCCCCCATAAGAGGATGAACATGAAGCATTTGACGATCCTGGCAGCCTTGCTGGTCCTGGCTGCTCCCCTGTGCGCCCAAAGCGCCTTTTCCGACCTGCCCCGGGACCACTGGGCCTATGACGCTGTCAGCGAGCTGGAAGACCTGGGACTGGTGATAGGCTATCCCGACGGAGAGTTCAAGGGCAAGAGGACCCTGACCCGCTACGAATTTGCCATGGTGATCGCCCGTCTCCTGCCCCTGCTGACGGGAGAAGAGCAGGACCTGTCCGGCTACGCCCGGAAGTCCGACCTGGAGCCCTACGCCCTCCGGGACGGAGTGAAGCGCGGAGACATCATCGAGCTGTCCCTTTTTGCCGACACCGGCGCCCTCAGCAGGCTGCAGGCGCTCATAGACGAATTTGCTCCGGAGCTGGCGGCGCTGGATCTGGACGTGGACCTGCTGAAGGCAGACGTGGGCACCCTGAAGAGACGGGCCGCCCAGCTGGAAGAGGAGCAGGCCCGGATCAAGGTGACCGGCACGGCCAACTTTATGGTGCAGGGCGTGATCGGCGGCGATTCCCCCGCCATAGACTATGACGCCCGGTACCCGGTGGAAAAGATGTTCCGGAGACACCAGGCCTACTACAAGGACGTGCAGATCGACATCAGGGGCAGAGTGAACGACCACGTGAACGTGTTTACCACCCTGGTCATGACCGACCTCATGGACAAGGACATCAACAGGGAAGCCAGATACGACACCTTTGCCGACATAGTGCCCTACTACCTTTACGCCGTATCCACCGATGAGAAATGGGGCCAAATCAGAGTGGGCCGCATGCCTTTTCAGATCAACAACTACGTCTTCAGCAAGGGCACCGAGAATGCCAGCTTCAACATAGAGAGGCTGGACGACCACAACTTTGCGATGGAGGGCTTTGACTACTCCAAGGACTTTGGCGCCCTGGATGTCCGGCTGTGGGGCAACCGCCCGGTGTATGACTGGAACGAGAGAAAGCTGTTTTATATCGGCGGCGAGAAGATCTCCGCCAACGGCGGAGCCCAGCTGGGCCTTGATATGGGCGGCGCCCGCTTTACCGCCGTGTACGACAGGCTGGCCGCCGAGAACCGGGTCCCCTTTGTGGTGGACAAGATCGACTACTACGGCGCCACGGCCCACGTGCCCTTTGGAGAGTTTTTCACAGACGGCGGCTGGTTCCGCATGAAGCCCAACAAGGGCGTCAAGGCTGCCGACTGGTGGGACGCCGCTCTGGGCTACGACAACGGCAGGCTCAGCGCCAAAGCCGGCTACAAGACCGTGGAGAACAACTACGACGGCCTGTCCTGCGCCGACAAGATCTTCTACACCGTGGCCAACAACTACAAGGGCTGGTTTGCCGAGGGCAGCTACAGGTTCGGCGAAGCCTTCACCCTCAACGGCGCATACAAGCGCTACAAGGCCAACGATCCCGCCCTGCGCTCCAGGTTTCACGACCTGAAATACGCCAAGGGAGAGCTGATCTGGACCGTGAGCCCCCTGGACCGGCTGTCCGCCAAATATGAGCGGGGCGACTACAGATACTCCCCCGTGGACCGAGAGGCAGACATCAAACGGGAGGCCTGGACCGCCGCCTGGAACCGCAAGGTGGGCGACAATGCAAAGATCAAGCTGCTGTATCAGTACGTCAAATACGGCAACACGCAGGCCAGCCACATAGTGGCAGGACAGCTGACAGTAGGCTTCTGACAGAGTACACGCGAGCCCCGCAAGGGGCTCTTTTTTTGCGCCGAAAACTCTCTCGTCATCCCGGCCCAAATTTCGGGGTCCCCGAAAAATCGCAGATTTTTTGGGGTGAAAATCGCAACATATGTAATGCGTCAGCATTACGCGATTTGGGGGAAGGGATCTCGGGCGGGACCCGTCTGATTTTTCCTTGCTCACGCTTGCGTGAGAAGGCAGACGGGGAGGACCCGGTCCTCGGTAATGACGAGAAGCCTCACCGACCGTTCCGTAGCTGAAACTGCTTTCCTCTCCTCGTTCCGTTCCTCGGCTCGTCCGGGCAAGGGGGGCTTCCCCCCTTCGCATACCCCCCTTTTTTTCGCGGGTATTGCATACTTTGCCCCAGCGAAACTTTTTTCGCCGGGGACCCCGTACACACCCGCCCGGGCAGGGAGGACCATTTCAGGACCCCCCTCTCCTCGGGGCCCCCGCAAAATCGAATAGATTTTGTGGGGTGAGGCCAGGGCCGGCTGCCCTGCACCCGTCTGCGCCTCAGGGCTGCGCTCTGCGGCGGGGCAGAAAAGAAGCTGCATTTCTGCCTTTTCCGCCTTGCGCCTGACGGCGATGCTTGCCCTTCGGCTTGAGCAGGGGCTTCGCCCCTCCCACCCCGGCCGGTCCGTGGCCCGGGCTCGCGGTTCTGTCGGAGGGGATCTCTTACCGTCAAGCCTGACGGCTTGCCGCCGAGATGACGTCTCATGTTGAACGGGACAGAGATGTCCTCCTCTCCGCCGCGGGGACCCCGAGAGTGAGGGCCCAATGGACCCTCACCGCCGGGATGACGCGGGGTCGTGGCGCGGGCGCCGGGATGACGTCTGATGTTGAACGGGACAAACGCGCTCTCTGCCGTTTTGGCCGGGATGACGAGAAAATTTTCTATCTTTGTTTGACAATCGGCCCTTGTACAATTATAATAAAAATGTGTTATGACCACTGCGGGCGCAGCCAAAAAGGAGGTGACACATTCTTGAGTATGCTGTGAGTGCCCGGGACATGACAAAGACATTGTTTACAAGGCTGTTTCTGCAAGCTCCGGCAGGCAACACGGATACTGCCCTCTCTTGCGAAACGGCGTGGAACCTCAAGAGGTACATTATGAAAAAACTTATCTTTATTCTGGCCATAGCGTTTGCTCTGGCCGCTCCCGTGCTGGCGCAGACCACGTTTTCCGACGTGCCCCGCGACCACTGGGCCTATGACGCTGTCAGCGAGCTGGAGGCCGTGGGTCTTCTGGTGGGCTATCCCGACGGCGAATTCAAGGGCAAGAGGACTATGACCCGCTACGAGTTTGCCCTGGTGCTGACCCGCCTGCTGCCCTACCTGGGCGAGGAAGGCCTGGACGTCAGCGGCTTTGCCAAAAAGTCCGACCTGGACAAGTATATGCTGAAGGGCGACTACGTCCCCGGCGAAGACCCGGACCTGTCCGGCCTGGCCACCGCCGACGCCCTCAACAAGATCAAGGCTCTCGTGGACGAATTCCAGCCCGAGCTGGCTGCTCTGGGCGTGGACGTGAACGCGCTGAAGGCCGACGTGGCCGCTCTGAAGAGCCGCGTGGCCGCTCTGGAAGAGGAGCAGGCCCGGGTGAAGATCACCGGCTCCGCCAGCTTTATGATCAAGGACATCGTCCGCGGCAGAAAGATGGCTCCCGACTATGACGGCGCCCCCACCGAGAAGTTTCTGAAGAGGCATCAGTCCTTCTTCAAGGACGTGCAGCTGGACATCAAGGGCAGAGTGAACGACCACGTAAACGTGTACACCACTCTGGTCATGGGCGACCTGATGAACAAGGACAATGGCTTAGCAGCCCCTTATGACACCCTGTCCGACATCATCCCCTACTACATGTACGCTGCTTCCACCGACGAGACCTGGGGCGACGTGAGAGTAGGCCGCATGCCCTTCCAGCTGAACAGGTTCCTGTTCCAGAGAGACACCGAAAGCTCCTATTTTGATATAGCGAGACTGGACGACGGCAACTTTGCCTTTGAAGGCTTTGACTACAGCAAGGCTTTCGGAGCCTTTGACGTCCGCGTGTGGGGCAACCGCCCCGTATACGACTGGTCGGACAACCAGGTATACTACCTGAGCGGTCAGAAGGTCTCCGGCAACGGCGGCGTGCAGCTGGGCTTCAACTTCGGCGACGCCCGCATCACCGGCGTATACGATATGCTGGGCACCGAGAACAAGGTCCCCTTCCAGGTGGACAAGGTCAAGTTCTACGGCGGCACCCTGTATGTGCCCTTCGGCCAGTTCTACGTGGACGGCGGATACTTCAAGGAGAAGTACAACAAGAACTTCGGCTCTGCCGAGCACTGGGACGCCACCCTGGGCTTTGAGAACGACAAGCTGTCCGTGGCCGCCGGCTACAAGAGAGTCGGCCCCAACTGGTACGGCTTTACCGTGCCCGACGATATCTTCGGCGTCTCCGGCGAGAACTACAAGGGCTATCACGCCGAGGCTTCTTACAACATCACCGACGCCATCAAGGTATACGGGGAATTCAAGAAGTATGACGAGATAGACGACGCTCTGCCCGAGACCTTTGACGAGATGAGATACTTCAAGGCAGGCGCAGCCTGGGACGTGACCGATCTGGACAACGTGTATGCCGAATACGAGCAGGCCAAGGATGCCCGCAAGCAGGAAGCCTACACCCTGGGCTGGAAGCGCAAGGTGGGCGACAACGCCCGGATCAAGATGCTCTATCAGTATCTGAACAACACCTATCATCGCAACAGCCACATAGTTGCCGGTCAGCTGACCGTCAATTTCTAAAGGAAGCAATTCCCGCGAGCCCCGCAAGGGGCTCTTTTTTTGCGCCGAACACTCTCTTGTCATCCCGGCCCAAATTTCGGGGTCCCCGAAAAATCGCAGATTTTTTGGGGTGAAAATCGCAGCATATGTAATGCGTCAGCATTACGCGATTTGGGGGAAGGGATCTCGGGCGGGACCCGTTTGCCCGTTCGTTGCTCTGTCGCAGACAGAGAGGGCAAATGCTTCAGCACCGCGTCATCTCGGCGCGGCCGGCCATGTGTCAGACGCCTTGGCGTCCTGCCGGCCGCCGGGAGAAAGTGAGTTTTGTCCCGTTGGGCCGGTCCGTGGCCCGGGCTC
>JAFZNQ010000007.1 GCA_017552965.1 Abditibacteriota bacterium
AACAGTGCTAGCGCTTCTTCCAATTAATAGCGCAATTTTTCGTAAACTTAGCCCCTCTAAGAGATATTTCCGTATACAACACCTCTCTTCTATGGTAAGATGTTTATAGTTCATACGATTTTCCTCCGTAGTTTTGTAGTCTAGCAACTTCATTCTACACGAATTTCGTATGAACTTCTATCTCCTTATTACCTGTTGCACTTAATAGTATAATTCACCCCCCTGGCCTCTCGTTACTGTGTGATGAGCTCGTCTCCGAAGATCTCCCGGGCTCCCTCCCGGGGACAGGCCTCCGGGTCCAGCAGATAATACATCACCTGATACCTCAGCTCCACCGCCGCCTCCGGCAACAGGCTCCGGGTCCGGCAGCCCTCCAGGGGTCTGCCTCCCAGCCTGTCATAAAAGCCCATGCGCCTGACGGCCAGATGCCGGGCCTCTCCCTCCGGCAGGCAGTCCTCGGTGAGACACTCCCAGATGAGGCCCTTTTTGCCTCTTGCCCCGGCTTCCTCCAGCGCCCTTTGCCACAGCAGCCTGCCCAGACCGCCGCAGCGGCGGCGGGGCTCCACAGCCAAAAACATCATGTAGGCCCAGCCCGGGGAAAACTTCAGACACACGGTGCCCGCCAGGGCGCCCTGGTCCTCCAGAGCCAGCAGCAAAAAGGGCTCCATCCGGAGAAAGTCGTATATCCAGGCGGGGTTCACCCCGTCAAAGCATTTCCCCAGCAGGTCCAGCCATTCCCTCAGAAGGGGATAGGAGGGGTCTATCTTCACGCAGTTCATTTGGCAGCCTCCAGCCGGGCCTTGATCTCCTCAAAGGTCAGGCCGTCTATCTCCAGCTTTTTGTCTCTGGACTTGTGGCCGGACACCAGCCTGATGCGGCTCTTGTTCACCTCCAGCCTGTCGGAGAGAAATTTGACGAGGGCCTGATTGGCGGCGCCCTCCACGGGAGGGGCGGTCAGCTTGATGCAGAACACTTCTCCCTTCAGTTCCTGAAACATGTTTTTGGAGCCCCTGGGGCTCAGACGGACTTGTATTATCATAGGCTTGTTGTCAGACTGACGGTCTTTGTGGTATAATTAAGGTATGAACAACAGATCGTCACAAGTAATAGGCGTCATCGTATTCTTTCTGGGCATAGCCATACTGGCTGCGGTGGCGTATATGGTATTTCTCATATTCCTGAGCGAAGAGCCGGCTGTCACTCAGCTCCTCAACGACAGCAAGACCCCTCTGGCCAACCTGCTGTCATCCTGGGCCGCCAATACTCTCGTCAAGATAGTGATGCTCATATTTATGACGGCGGCAGGTTCCCTGATCGCCGACAAGGGCATCAAGATGTATTTCGGCCCCCGGGAAAAGTGATCAGGCTCTCCGCGCCATCAGCCGGTTGAGAGCCACACAGACAGCTATGGTGATCAGGATATCGGGCAGAGTGTTGCCCACGCATATATCCAGAGTCATCAGATATCGGTATATCCCAAACCCCAGCACCCAGCTCAGCAGGTTCGGCGCGTTGAACGCGCCGGACCCTTTGTTTTTCAGGATAAAATGATCGGCGATCTGCACTGCGGCCATGGGAGCGAACACAGAGCCTATGAAGTACAAAAAGCCGGTGATATTTTCCAGCGAAAACAGCATGGCCACGGCGCAGCCTATCACGGCGGTGGCTATCCCCGCCCATTTTGCGCTGATCCTGACGGACACGGCCTCGGAGGACATGCCGGCGGAATAGGCGTCCAGATAGGTGGTCATGACCGTGGAAAACACCACTATGACCAGGCCCCAGACCCCCAGGCCCACCTTCAGCATGATCTCTGCGATGGCAGTCTCGGAGGTGTATATGGCCGCCCCCATGCCGATCACGTACATCCAGCAGCTCACCACACCGTACACCAGGGCGCTGACGAGAGAAGCCTTTTTGGGGTCGGCGGCTTCCCTGGTGTAGTCGCTCACCAGAGGCAGCCATGACAGAGGCATGGCGGCCGCCAGCTCAATGGCCGCGCCAAAGGACAGCAGCTCCCCCGCCGCCCTGTGAAAGGTGCCCTTGGTAAATATGAGCACGCTCAGGACCACCGTCAGCAAAAACAAAAAGGCGCCGGCCACCGTGTTCAGGGCGCCCATCCTTCTGACTCCCACGGCCACCCACACTATTATCAGAGCGCCGATCAGTATACACCAAAAAGGAATGCCCGCGCTCCATATGCCGTTGGCAGAGGATGCGCCGTCGTAGATCATGATGGCGGTCCAGCCCAGGAGCTGGATGACGTTCAGCACGCAAAAGAGGAGGCCGCCCTTTTGACCAAAGCTCTGCTTGCCCGCCTCCATGGCGCTTTTGCCGCTTTCGCCGCCGATGACCCCCGCCAGATAAAACACCACGCAGCCTATCACGTGACCGATGAGAATGGCCGCCAGCCCCTTGCCAAAGCCCAAAGGGGCAAAGTAGGCCCCTGTCATGATCTCGGCGATGGATACCGCCGCGCCAAACCATATGAGGCCGTTGTCAAACAAACTCGTTTTCTTTTCCTGCATTTTTCCTCCGGTATGTTCGCTTCAGGCCCTAAAAAAGCGTCCCCGGGGGGACGCGCGATCTCATTTTTACCTACGCCGGCATTATCCGGATCAGGTCACAGGTCGAAGCCGTACTTCCTCTCAGCCTGCCAAAGCAAGCTCCCTACAGATACTATGATACCACCCGGGGACGCAATAGTCAAGGGCTGCAGCATCCACACCGGCACGATGAGGGCATCCCGGTCTATGGCCCCGAAATGCTTGGCCATGCAGATTATCGCGCCTGTCCCGTTCAAACACCACGTCACTTCGGCGGTGAGGGCCCATCGGAGCAGACACTCTCGGGGTCCCCGAAAAATCGCAGATTTTTTGGGGTGAGGTTCGAAGTCCCCTCCGAACGAACCGCGAGCCGCGGACACGGACAAGCCCAACGGGACAAAAAAGCGCTCGACTACACTTCGCCTCAAGCCCCGCGATACGGCCCCTCCCACCAGCCCTCTCTGCCATTGGCAGAGTAAGGAATGGGCTGGCGGGCCCCACCGTAGATCTCTTACCCCAAATCGCGTAATGCCGGCGCATTACATATTTTGCGATTTGGGCCGAGATGACGCGGGGAGACGCAATGCTCTTCACGAACGAACCGCGAGCCGCGGACACGGGCAAGCCCAACGGGACAGAAAAGCGCTCTTATGCTTCTTTCGTCTCTGCTTCAGCCGGGTCCTCCCCATTTGCCTTCTCCGGCGTTGCCGGAGCAAGGAAGAGGCAAACGGGTCCCGCCCGAGATCCCTTCC
>JAFZNQ010000008.1 GCA_017552965.1 Abditibacteriota bacterium
CCCGGCCAGCACCAGGCTGTCCGGGCCGCTCTTTATCAGGATGCCGTCCCGCTTCAGGGAGTCCCAGTCAAAATCCGGGACCTGTTTTTTGGTCCATTCCGTCTGCCCCACGTAGATGTTGGCCAGAGCCTCCGAGGGCTCAGACACTATCTCCAGCCGGGCGCCGGATATCTGCTCTATGTAGGACTGCAGCTCCAGAGCCGCGTTTTTCTCCGGGGCCACAGCGTCCGGGCCCACCACTATCACCGCAGCCGGCCTCCCGCCCTCCGTCAGAACGCAGCCCGGGGACGGCAGGGCCACAAGGGCAAACACTGCCGCAAGCAGGACACAGAGCAGTATCTTTCTCATAGCCTTCTCACTTTTCGAATATCATATACACCTTGTCCACCCAGACGCCTCCCTTGACCGCCCCGTTGTTGAAGGGCAGGATGCACAGATGAACGTCATTGCATTCCCACAGGGGAGTCTCGCCGCAGTCTATGACGGTGTATTTGTCCCCGCTGAGCTCCGAGGCCATGATCCCTCTGGAAAACACGCCTCCCCGCTGAAAATCATACAGATGCAGCTCGCAGGCCTTTTGGGCGTCGTCCTTGGGGCCCTCCGCCCTGGCCGACACGAATATATGCATTTTGCTGAAGCCCGCCGAGAGGGCCTTGTTGAGGATGGGAGCCACCTTCCTTTGGAGACCCCATTCCGCCGTGTCGGTGTATTGCACTCCCGCAAAGCCCTCCTCGGCAAGAGGGTCCTCCTTAACGTCGCTGGCGACCCCCCTTATATAGCAGACAAAATCGCTGCCGGGCATACAGAAATACTCTTCGGGAGCCAGACTCCTCAGAGCCTCGGGCAGCACCTTCACCTCCGCCCGGCCTTCTTCCCGGACGGCGTCCTTGCCTTCGTAGAGCCCGCCTTCTCTGTTGTAGCGGTTGTCCGTGCGCTGAACGTAGTCGTACAGAGCGGCTTCAAACTCGCCGGTGTCCCGGTACAGGAGCCAGGGCGTCCGGGACCATTCCTGCCGGGCCTCCCCGGACAGGCGGGTAAGGGAGTACTCGAAATACATGGCCTCTCCCAGGACCCGGTCCTCCAGGGCTTCATTGCCCTTTACAGCGTTCATAGCCAGGCGGAACAGAGCCATGCACTCGCCGAAGGACGCCTTGTCCAGCCAGTGGGCGGAACCCAGATAGCAGCCCAGAGGCAGGGGAGACTGTCTCTCCAGAGCCTCGCAACGGCGGATGATCTCATAGAGATAAGGCCCGGCGGCGCCGTAATAGCCCGAGAGAAACTCCTTCATAATGAGGTCGTCGTCCAGCTCCGGGTCCCACATGAGCCGGGCCGCCATATAGGCCTTCAGCAGGGTAAAGGCGCAGTTCTTGTTGAAGGCGTCCCCCTGCTCAAACACAGCCTTTGCCCCGTTTTTCCTGAAGGTCAGGAGGTCCGGCTTCAGGCAGAAGAAATTGGGGTGCATCAGATAGGAGGCGCTGAAGTTCACCGTGTAGTTCCAGATGAACAGATTGTCCGTCAGCCGCCGCCAGCCGTCCAGGGACTTGAGGTAGCTCAGGTTCACCGCCACCCTTTTGGGATGTATGCTCGAGGCGCTGTCGGGCAGAGGAGTGCCAAAATCGTTGCGTATATTGCACAGCCTGACTATGACGTTTTTCTCCGGCCGGATGCCCCTGGGGGGAGTGACGGAGTAGTCGTAGGCAAAGGTCTCCACCAGCACGCCGGGGAACTCCTTCGCCACCGCCCGGGCCACCCGGTTCACGGCCTGCAGTATGACTCCCGACTGGGACCCGTATTTTTTGGCCAGGGCGGCGCAGTTTTTGCAGCGGCAATAGAGCTCGTTGTCGTTCTGGGACACGCTGATCATACGGGCGCCGGGGTTGTCCCTCAGGGTCCGGAGCACCTGCTCCGTCAGGGCCTCCACGCATTCGTCGTTGCTGAGGCACAGCTGGGCATAGGCCGAGACCCGCTTGCCCTCAAACTCGGTGAACCATTCCGGGTGGTCCCCGTAATACTCCGAGGGCGGCAAAAACTGAGCAAAGGTGTGGCCGCCGCCCAAGAGCTCCCAGCAGCCCCCCCATTCGGGGCTGATGGGGCCGGTGGCCGGATTGGTGCGGCCGTTGAGCTTGCGCTTCACCCTGAAGCGCTCGTCGTGCATGAACTCCCGGAAAAAGTCTTCCCGCAGATAAAAGGGAGGCCGGTAGGTCTTCCGCATCTCCGTGGCTATATCCGTCAGCCGGGGCACGTATTCGTCCTCCGGCGTCAGGAACCGGACCCCCAGAGCCTCCTCCAGAAAGTCATATACGGCGTAGAGGGTCCCCGCCGGCCGGTCCCCGGCCAGCACCAGGCTGTCCGGGCCGCTCTTTATCAGGATGCCGTCCCGCTTCAGGGAGTCCCAGTCAAAATCCGGGACCTGTTTTTTGGTCCATTCCGTCTGCCCCACG
>JAFZNQ010000010.1 GCA_017552965.1 Abditibacteriota bacterium
GTCTATGGAGTCTTCGCCGATAAACTGCTGACTGCCGGCGGAGTCCAGCTTGTACACCTTGACCTTGCCCTTGGGCAGAGGCATACCCATATTGTTTTCCTTGGAGTTCATGAGCTCCATGGTCACCTTGACCTTGATATCGGTGCGGGTAGCAAAGCCGTTCTTGGCGGCCTCGGGGTCCAGATTGCGCACGTAGCCCCAGCTCCTCTGAGAAGGCGAAAAGGTGAGCTTTTTCTCCACCTTGACGCCGTTGGCGGAAAGGAGAGCAAGCTGTTTGGACTCGTTGTTGAGGACGTCGGACTTTCTGTCCAGCTTGTAGAGATGATATTCAAAAAAGCTTTCTTCCTTGAAATCATTCCTCATGCCTTTTCTCACGGCGCCTCCGGCAGCGGAAGTCGTTTCCATCATATCATAATTGAGCATTTCCTGAGGTCTCTCCACGTCGCCGGCAATGAGTGCGATCTGCGAATCCCTGAAATCGGCGCCGCATTTGTTGTCTATGGTCACCCAGCCGTTGATATCGGCCAGAGTGTCCGAGTTGTTCACCAGCAGGACGTAATCGCTGGACCAGGATATGCCCTGAGTGATATAGCTGAGCTCACAGGAATGGGACTTGCTCTCGGGACTGTCCACCAGCCAGCTCAGGGTAGGACGGGCTATAAGGCCTTCGGGGATCCTCTTGGTCTCCTTTATCTCGGGATGGATGACTATATTGCCGTCGTCCTTCTGCACGATGGTCCCGGCTCCTGAAGCGTTGCCGCCCACGCCGGGAGCGGATATAAGAGTTCCCTCGGTGCCGTCTTCCAGGATCACTCGTTCGCCTATCAGCTTGTTGAGGATGGTAGCGGCATTCATCAGATCGTATCTGTAATTCTGTTCCAGGATATCGAAGGAATTGGCGTCGGAAAGAGATTTGAAGAGCACGCTCTGAGGCTCTATTCTGGACGCCACGTCCGCAAAGGACACTGTGTCAATGCCCTTCTTGACGGTCACGCTGCGGACGTCCTTTACCAGAGCATAGCCCTGATTGTAGATGGTGATCTCGGTCTGAGCATAGCAGAGGGCTGCCAGGGACAGAACGAATAAAGTCATTAATAGCTTTTTCATCACTATTTCTCCTTGTTGTCGAGATATATATCGTCCTTGACTATGTTGTTGGTCCTGATAATGATGGTATATGTTTCGGAGGTCAGATCGGGCTGCATATGTATCTCATAATCCACGTAGTCGCCCACGGATCTGGTCATATAGATGACCTGAGACGAGCGCTTTTGAGGCTGATAGTTGACGTTCTGACCGGAGATGGCCTTTTCCAGCAAGGCCCACTGCTCGTCGGACAGCCGGGCTGCGGATATCTTGCCCAGCACCATGGGCTGAGGCCCGACCCCATTGCCGCTCTGATCGGGAACGGGAGATTTTTTGGCAGCAAGGAACTCTTCCTTTTGTTCATCGGAAAAGGAGCCCAGAAATCTGAGAACGTCCCTCTTGTTTCTCACCTCGCGGGTGTTGATGAGGTCCTGTCTTTTGCCGTTAGCGGCGCCCATATTGAACTGCTTGTTGAGCTGAGGGCTCAGAGACAGCTCATAATCTATCTGCAGATCTGTCAGCCGGGCCATTTCTATGAGCACGTCCAGTGAATAGCCTCTCTGCATCTCTGCCATCTCTTCCCAGTAGTCCAGCCAGTCGGAGGCTATCTCGCCGGCCCGCAGCATATACCAGCGCCGGTCCTTCAGAGTCAGGATGTTATTGGATACGTCATAATCCAGATCGTAGTTGAGGCACAGCCTCAGGATGACGTCAGAAAAGGTCTCCGGTCTCGAGGAAACGTCTATGGCGCTGCGATAAAAACAGTCGGCCACCATGTTGACGCCGGCTCTGACAGAGGCTATCATCAGCACTTCGTTGAAGCTGACGCGTTTTTTCTTCAGCTCGGAGTATAGATCGATCTTTTTGTCAAAGCCCTCCCCCACCAGGCGGGAAGCGTCGATCTTTTTGGTGTCCACGTTGTTGGCGACAAATTTCAGCTGGGCTTCCATGCTGTCTGCCACGTCCTTGCGGTTCTTGCCGGCCTTGATGTCCAGCAGAGCATTGGCAATGACGTTGGTAAAACGGTTATCCGGATAGAGTATGTTGATCTCGGTCTTGGTGGCATAGTCGGCCAGCTCGCCCTCGGTGAGACCGCTGCCGAATTGCTGATCGGAGGAGAGCATCACGGACACTCTGCCCAGCACCGTCTCGGTGTCTATGGTGTCGTTTTCATCCGGAGCAGGCCTGTTGATGACTACCACCAGCTTTTCCGGACTGTCAAAGATCTTCAGGTCTGTCTCCGGATCCAGCTCCTTGTAGGCCTTTGCAAGCTCGGACACTGCGCTCCTGGAGGCGTCCGGCAGATCGGAATACTTGTACTTGGAGGTGTTGTCCCGGACCACGGCAGGCCCCAGGACCGGGTCGTCAAGCAAAGCGACAAGGGCCTTGCCAAAGGAGGTAGTGCCCAGCACGTAGCCGTAAGGGCAGGTCTCCCTGGCGTCTGCCGGGCTTTCCGAAGCGTATTTTTTGATCAGCTCCACACCCTTGGATCTTTTGGTGGCAGCCTCTTCGGCTTCTCTGGCCACCTCCTTCAGCACCAGCTCGGCCTCGTTTTTCATTTGCTCTTCGGACTGGGTAAAGAGGATGGTCTTTCCGCTGACGGTGTAAGAGAAATTGAAGACTCTGCAGATGGTGTCCAGAAGCGCGTCCAAAGGCACGTTTTCCACGGACACAAAGGCTCTGCGGTCATACACGTTCCAGTCTTCGGCCCGGGTGCCGGCCGCTATTTCAAAGCCGGTCTTCTCGGACAGACGCTCGCATACTACGTAAAAACGTTCTCCGTTGAGACGCACGGTCACGGGAGCGTGTATGTCGGGCTCTGCGCCAAGCAGAGGGATACACGCCAGCAGGACCGGGATGAGCAGCAGGTATCTGGTCAGTATCAGAGAAGCTCGTTCCATAAGCTGTCCTGTTCGATCCGCTGAAATACGTCCACGCCGTAAAAATCGCATATGGGAGAGAGCAGACCGGGATCGTTGTCCTTGACGGATGTGATGGCGGCTCTCACCACTCCGAGAGCTTTGGCGCTCATTTTTCCGAGAGGCGGTCTGGCAGGGCCCGAAGGCATGCCCAGCACGTTCATCAGCATCTTGGTAGGCAGAGGATTTCTGTATTTGTCTATGACCTTCACGGGACCGTAGCCCGGAATGCTGCGCTCGTTCTCAACAGCCAGACCTACTATGTCGTGAAGAGGCATAAGAGCCTTGTTGAGCTTTTCGGCACCGGCTTTGTCTCCGGACATGGCGAGAGAGACCATTTTTGCCATAGCTCCGGGAGCCACGTTGGACACCACCGATATGACGCCGTTGCACCTGATATCCGGGTCCAGTATCAGATCGCAGGTGAGGCCGTCATCGCCGCTGATGATGGAAAAATCATCGCCGCACAGTCTGCGGGTCATCTTCATGTTTTCCTTGTTGCCGGAGGCCTCCTTCACCGTGTTCACGTTCCCGTATCTGGCAGAAAGAAGGGCTATATCCGGAGGCAGGAGACAGGTGCCGGTCCTGCCTGGCACCAGATAAGGGATACACTCCACCCCGGGCATGGCTTCGGCTATCCTGCCGTAGTATTCCTCTCTCAGCTCCGAAGACGAAGGTCCGTTGTAGTAGCAGTCCACCAGCAGCAGACCATCGGCGCCGGATTCTGCGGCGTGTCTGCAGCTGGAGATGGCTTCCTGAGTGCAGTTGCTTCCGGTCCCTGCGATGACTCCCACCTTTCCCTTGCAGACTCTGATGGTCTCGGCTATGATCTTGTTGTGTTCATCCCAAGTCAAACTCGGAGATTCCCCGGTAGTGCCCACGGCTACTATACCGGTGATCCCCTGCTCTATTTGAAAAGCGGCGTTTCTGAGCAAGCCTTCCCAATCTATGCTTCCGTCAGAATGAAAAGGCGTGACCGCTGCAGTCCAGGTATTGTTTATCTTCATGGAAAGCCTCCCTTGATCTCACATAAAGATTATATCAGTTTTTCCTGTTTGTTGTAAAGCAAAGGCGCCGTCATCCGGGCGCCTCTGCGCGCCGGGGTCAGGACTCCGGCAGCCTCAATCCAGGCCCTTGAGCCGCCTGTAGGTGTCCGACAGAGTCCTGATCACGGGCTCTCTGCGGCATCTTACCTTTTTGGGCACTCCGGGCAGGAGGTCGAACATATTGTCATCCACACCCTCCTGAGCCTCAAAATCGAGACACACTTTCCAGACGAAGACTGGGCTCTCCAGAGTGCACTCCCCGTCTGAGTATTTGACGTCGATAACGGGCTTCTCGGGCACAAAGCAGTCGAAGCGGCGGAGCAGCAGTCTGTTCTGAGAAACGTCTCCCTCGCCGGACCTCAGTACGGCATAGACGTCGGCTCCGTCGGAAGTCCACTCGTCAACGACAGTCTTTCCGTTGGGCGCCACCGACACGGGTCTTTCGCTGCTTGTCAGCCTGTCTGCCGGCTCGAACCTGCCGTATTCGGCAACCCCTTCGAAGGCCCGGTCCGTATCGTTGACGGCCACTATCATCACCCTGTCGCCCCTGATCACCGGGAATACGGCTATGGGACTGAAGGCGTTGCGCACAGGATAATAGGACAGCCTTTTATCCAGAGCATAATCCACGATGGTCCAGCTGTGTACGGCATTCCAGGAATCGTTGTACATCCAGAAAATGGCGCTGGAGGAGTCGAACCTGCGGCTCCTGAAGTTGGATATATATTCATACAGCCCCTCGGCCTGAAGAGCGTTGGAGAAATATATATAGTCCTCTACAGGCATGTCGTTGGGCTCCAGACCTGTCCATTTGCGGACAAAGGCTCTGGAGCTGCCGGCATCCGAAGCGGACAGTGAGTTCTCGTGATGTATCCAGCCTCTTTTGCCCAGACCTATCTCCGAAGGAGGGAGATATTTGCTCATGGCGTACACGGTGGAAGCCGAGAGAATGCCCCCTTCGTTGGGGAAGCGGCATTGCATATCCCTGTACTGCCAGTAATCTGTGGCTTTCGCAGGATCCAGTATGCTCACTGCCCAGGGATGCTGGTCTCCGGTATACTCGCTGTTGTGGTCGGTGAGATACTCCGAATAGGGACTGGAAGGCCAGTAGGGCCGGGAGGGGTCCTCCGCCTCTATGATGTTCCTGAGCCTCTGATGGAATATACTGTAGTCGGGTATATGGGTCCTTTCCATTACGAAAGGCACGTTGCACAACCACTCCAGCTCGTTGTTGCCGCACCAGATACACAGCGAGGCGTGCTCGCTGAGCTCCCGCACCTGATATTCGGCTTCTTTCATCACTTCGCTGACAAAGCCCCAGTCGTCGCCGGGATACTGAGAGCAGGCAAAGATGAAATCATGCCATATGATGATGCCTTCCTCGTCGCAGCAGCTCAGGAGGTCATGGTCGGCGTAATAGCCGCCGCCCCACACTCTCAGGGTGTTGAAGTTGGCCTCGGCAGCCAGCTTCACGTTTTTCCGGGTGTGCTCCGGGGTTATCCTGGCGCCTATGATATCCTGAGGCACCCAGTTGCCGCCCTTGGCAAAGAAGGGCTCGTTGTTGACTCTGAGGATAAAATAGTTGCCCTTTTCGGGATGGGGCGATCTGTCCAGCTCCACCCGTCTGAGGCCTATGCGCTTGGTCTCTTCCCAGGCGGGTCTGCCGTCAGCCTCCACGGCAATATCCAGAGTGTAGAGATATTGCTTGTCGGAAGGTCTGGGATACCACAATTCCGGATCCTTTACCTCTATATCCAGAGAGTACTCCCCTGTCCCTTCGTCAAAGGTCACTTCCTTTGTGTATTCCTTCCCGTCCAGAGAGGCTGTGATCCTGCCCCTGCAGCTTTGCTTTGCATTGACAAAGCAGCGCACGGTCACCAGGGCCGACTTCAGGTCCGAAGCCACACTGCTCCGCACGGAGCTCTGAGTGACAAATATATCGTCGGACTGCTCGATGCGCACGGATCTCCAGAGGCCCACGTTCACCAGATGGGGGTTCCAGTCCCAGGAAAACTGATACTGAGGCTTGCGGATCCAGGCTCTGTTGGTGAGAAAGTCCGACTCGCTGTACACGTATTTATGGGATTTGTCGTAGGCGGGCAGCATGCCGGCGTCTATACGGACTCCCAGCACGTTCCTGCCCTCCTTCAGCAGACCGGTGATATCGGCTGCAAAGGGCCTGAAGCAGTTGTTGTGCTCGCCTATCTCCTGTCCGTTGATGAAAAACAGCGCGTGAGTATCCACTCCCTCGCACACTATCCGGGCGTATTTTTTGATGTCGCCGGCAGAAAGACAGAACTCCTTTCTGTACACCCATATATCCTGCTCCACCCATCTGTTGTCCAGTGAGTTCTCGTTCAGACGGCAGTCACCGATGATGCCGGCCTTTTCCAGATCAAGATGGATCTCTCCGGGGACGGTGGCGGGTATGAAGCCATGAGCATCGCAATCCGTGCCCACGTAGGATCTCCAGTTGTCCGGCTGTCCCCAAAAATTGCGTATCTGCCAATCGCTGCCGTCCAGTACAAGATTTGCTGCCATCATCTGACCTCCTTGTTTTCGGATATGATCTGTGAGCCGAATCTGATGCCCCGGGTGTCCGGCTTGCCCTTGCAGGTCACTTCATAGGGTATGCCCGGCAGCAGATCGAACATATTGTCCTCTGCCTCCAGCTCTGCAGGCAGATACACCTTCCAGACCCAGGAAGGCGAGCAGAATACCAGCTTGTCCCCCCTGACTGCTATATCCACAGAGGGCTTGCCCATGTCCAGCTCGCACTGCCTGCTGAAGGTCAGTGTGTTCTGACAGCCCGTTTCCTGCAGTATGGTATATACTGCGCGGCTGTCATTGTACCATTCGTCAATGACGGTCTTGCCTTTGGCAGGGACCATAAAGGTCACGTCTTTTCTGCTCTCCGTTTTGGACGGATTGAACACGCCATAGGCGAGATGACCGAAGAAATCGCAGGTGGTGTCATTGACTGCGACGATCCTGACCATGCCATCCTGAAGCACCGGGAACACGGACACGTGTTCAAAGGCTCTCCTGACGGGATGATAGGCCTGCCGCCTGTTGAGATAGTAGTCCACTATGGTCCAGCTGCGGCAGGCAGTCCAGGAATCGTTGTACATCCAGAAGACGGCGCTGGCCGAATCAAACATGCGGGCCCGGAAATTGGATATATACGTATAGAGGGCGTCGCTCTGGACCGCACCCGAGAGGATACCGTAATCCTCAAGAGGGATGCTGTCCGCTTCGAGACCGGTCCAGTATTTCAAAAAGGCCGGCTCCTTGAAGCCGAAGGAGTTGTCGTGGAGGATCATATCCCGGGAAAAAGCGGAGAGCTGATCCTCGGGTATATATTTCCTGAGGGAATCTATGTCCGACAGGCACAGCACGCCGCCCTCGTTGGGGAAGCGGCAGTCATAATCCCTGTATTTGTGATAATTGTAAAAATCGCCTCCGCCCAGAGACACGTCCCAGGGGTGCTGGTCGCCCGTGGTAAAATCATTGGGGTCGGCGCTGTGCTCGCTGAAAGGACTGGAGGGCCAATAGGGCTTGGTGGGGTCCTCCGCGTCTATGATCATGGGCATCTTTTTCAGATAGATAGCGGCATCGGGTGCTGTGAAGCGGGTGGTAAGCCAGTCCAGCTCATTGTTGCCGCACCAGACTCCCAGACTGGGATGGTTGGACAATTCTCTCACCTGATACTTCAGCTCCTCTGTGACGTTTGCCATGAAGTCCCTGTCCTCGGCGGGATACTGGGCGCAGGCAAAAATGGCGTCATGCCACACCAATAGCCCCATCTCGTCACAGCAGTCCAGCAGCTCATGGTCGGCATAATAGCCGCCGCCCCATATGCGCAGCAGATTGAAATTGGCTTCTTTGGCCAGAGAGACGCATTTTCTGATGCGGTCCCGGTCCACCGCTGCGCCTATCATATCCTGAGGCACCCAGTTGCCGCCCTTGGCAAAAAAGGGCTCCCCGTTTACGTGGAGGACAAAATAATCCCCCTTGACGGGATGGGGCGACCGGTCGATGGTCACCTTGCGTATGCCGGTCTTCCTCGTGTCGGATATGACTGTCTCGTCGGTGGACACGGACGTGGTCACATCGTACAGAGGCTGCCTGGTGTCCGGGGCGGGATACCACAGATGCGGGTCTTTGATGACCAGCAGTACGGAATACTTGTTCGTCCCCGGGGCAAACTCATATTCGGCCCGGGCGGAGACGCCCTCGGTCTCTGCGGACAGAGTTCCTTTGACCGGCTTGTCCAGACGATTGACCACGAAAGCGTTGACCTGCACCAGACCGGTCCTGCAGTCCTCTGACAGATCCACGTTCATGCTGATCTGATCGAGAAAAATGTCGTCGGATATTTCCAGCCTGACGCTCTTCCATATGCCCACGTTCACCAGATGAGGGTTCCAGTCCCAGGAAAACTGATACTGGGGCTTGCGGATCCAGGATCTGTTGGTAGAGGCGTCATGCATGGAGCCGCAATACTTCCGGGTCTTGTCATAAGAAAAATATACGCCCGAGTCTATCCTGACAGCCAGCAGGTTTTTCCCCGGCTTCAGCTTGCCCGATACGTCGGCATAGCAGGGACAGAAGCAATTGTTGTGAAAGGCCACCTGCTCTCCGTTGAGATAAATGAAGGCGTGCGTGTCAAGGCCTTCAAACACAAAGCGGGCAAAGCCGGCAGCCTGGGCTTCGGTGACCTCAAAGGTCTTGCGGTACACCCATACCATTTCCTCCACCCAGCGGTGCTTTCTCACGTTGTCTCCGTAATAAGGATCAGGCAGACGGCCGATCCTCTGGAGATCCAGGTGTATGTCGCCGGGCACCTGAGCCGGCATATAGCCTTCGGTGCTGCTGTCGGGCCACACTGCGCCGCGCCAGCTGCCGTACTGGCCGTCATAATAATTGACGATCCAGTCCGAGCCGTCAAAGGGAATGGAGCTAATCATCTTCTCTGTCACCTGCCGTAAACGAAAATTCGGTGTGGGTATCATATTCCTCTCCCGGCATCAGCGCGCAGGAGGGGTAATCACTGTGGTTGGGGCTGTCGGGCCAGAACTGGGTCTCCAGGCACAGGGCCTGATGCTTCACCAGAGGCATACCGTACTTGCCCAGGGGCTCGCAGAGCATGTTGGACGTATAGAGCTGTATACCGGGCAGATCCGTGGACACGGTCATGGTGATATCCGTCTCCGGACAGAACACCACCGCAGCCTTTTTCCACGAACGGTCCGTCCCCAGTATGTAGTTGTGGTCGTAGCCTCCCCCCACCACCGAGAGCTGAGGGTCGTCCTCGTCTATATCGCATCCTATGGCCTTGGGCAGGGTAAAGTCAAAGACTGTGTCCTTTACGCTCTCTCTTTTCAGAGGGATGAAGCTTTCGTCCACCGGCAGCCATTCGCCGGCGAAGATCTGCAGGCTGTGCTCCAGGCAATCGCCCCTCCCCGCCAGGTTGAAATAGCTGTGATTGGTGAGATTGCATATGGTGGGCTTGTCCGTCACCGCATGATATCTTATGTCCAGAGCGCTGTCGGTCAGAGTAAAGGTCACGTTGACGCAGAGCTCTCCGGGGTAGCCCTGGTCTCCGTCGGGAGACACGTAGTTCAGAGTCAGCGACGGAGCGTCTCCGTCCTTCAGCTCCTCCAGCTCCCACACCTGCCGGGAAAATCCCTTGACGCCTCCGTGGATATGACATCCCGTGGACTCTTCGTTGCGGTCCAGACTATAATCGGAGCCCCCCACGGAAAATCTGCCTTCGGCAATGCGGTTGGCATAGCGTCCGATGGTCGCTCCCTGACTGGAATTGCCCTCCACGTAGCCCTGCAGGCTGTCATAGCCCAGGATCACGTCCACACCCTTTACCTTCAGGGATACGAGGGTGGCGCCGTAGCTGATGATACCGGCTTCCATCATACCCGCAGACAGGGTATATATGAATACAGGCTCTTCCGTGACGAGCCTGCCATACTGCTCTTTCTTTATCAAAACGCACCTCACAAATATGGATTGGATATATTGCTCGCTTTTATTATATCACATATCTGCCCCGTCATAGGGCCGTCCGTCCCGGAAAAATTGATTATACTCCCCTGTAATGATATAATTATTATGAATTTAGAAGGAGACCCACATGATTGCGACTGTTGACATAATGTCCACCATCCAGATGATCCAGAACGAAAAGCTGGACGTAAGAGCGGTAAACATGGGTATCGATCTCTTTGACTGTTCCGACAGAGATATCAATACCGCCTGCAGGCTCATGAGAGAAAAGATAGTCAGACTGGCGGAGCCTCTCCCCAGGATATGCGATCATATCTCACGCAAATACGGCATCCCCGTGGTAAACCGGCGGGTGGCTGTGAGCCCAGTGGCAGACGTGCTCAGCGGACACGGCATAGACGAGCTGGCCAAGTTTGCCGACACCATGAACTCCGCCGCAGAGGAAGCCGGCATCGATATCATAGGCGGCTACAGCGCCATGGTGCAGAAGGGCATGACAGACACTGACAAGGCTCTCATAGAGTCCCTGCCCCGGGTGCTGTCGGAGACAGGCAGGCTCTGCTCCTCCGTCAACGCCGCCTCCACCAAGGCCGGCATCAACGTTGACGCTCTGATCCTCCTGGGGCACACTCTGAAGGAAATAGCCCAAAGGACCGAGAAGGACGACGGCTTTGGCTGCTGCAAGCTGAGTATATTTGCCAACATGCCTGAGGACAACCCCTTTATGTCCGGAGCCTACAAGGGTATCGGCGAGCCCGAGACCGTCATCAACATAGGCGTATCCGGACCGGGAGTAGTCAAGAGAGCTATCGAAAGAGCTGTCTCCAGGTCCGAGGAAGTGGACCTGGCAGCCATTGCCGAGGAGATCAAATACACCGCATACAGAGTCACCAAGGTGGGCGAGATGCTGGGCAGAGAGGTAGCCAAGGAAATAGGCGCCGAGTTCGGCATAGTGGACCTGTCTCTGGCTCCCACCCCTGCCGTAGGAGATTCTGTAGGAGAGATATTTGAGGCCATGGGCATCAGCCATATAGGCGGCCCCGGCAACACTGCCGCTCTGGCTCTCCTCAACGACGCGGTAAAGAAGGGAGGCACCTTTGCTTCCGGCTCCGTGGGAGGTCTTTCGGGCGCCTTTATACCCGTTGCAGAGGATTCCGCTCTTGCCGGCGCAGCCGAGGAGGGCTGGCTGAGCATCGAAAAGCTGGAAGCAATGACCAGCGTGTGCAGCGTGGGTCTGGATATGATAGCGGTGCCCGGCTACACCAGCCCCGAGACCCTCACGGCCATATGTATGGACGAGCTGGCTATAGGCGTCATCAACCGCAAGACCACCTCAGTGAGGATCATCCCCGTCCCCGGCAAGAAGCCCGGCGACAGAGCTGTCTTCGGAGGTCTGTTCGGCGAATCGCCGGTGATGGACATCAAAAACAACACCTCCTCCGTGTTTGTCCGGCACGGCGGCAGGATCCCCGCTCCCCTTACGAGCCTGAACAACTGACGGGAGCCCGCCGTTTATGCTGTATATCTACAACACTTCCACAGACCCTTATTTCAACATGGCATGTGAGGAATATCTGCTGACGGAGTTCCGTCCGGGAGAGGCCGTGTTCATGCTCTGGCAGAACAGCCCCGCCATCATAGTAGGCAAGAACCAGAACACTCTGGAGGAGATCAACTCCTCATACATAGAGGAGACGGGCATCCCGGTAGTCAGAAGGCTTTCCGGCGGCGGCTGCGTGTATCATGATCTGGGCAACCTGAATTTTACGGTCATCACCGATTATGCCGACGGCTTTTTTGACTCTTTGGACATGTTCACCCGTCCCGTCACAGGAGTTCTGGAAGACCTGGGCATCAAGGCAGAGCTCAGGGGGAGAAACGATATTTCCATCGAAGGACGCAAGTTTTCCGGCAATTCCCAGACTGTGATAGGCGGCAGGATACTGCATCACGGCACCATCATGCTGGACGTGAACACAGACGCTCTCGCCAAAGCTCTCTCCGTCCCCAGGGCAAAGATAGAGAGCAAGGGCATCAAAAGCGTCAGAAAGAGAGTGACCAACATCAACGCCCATCTCCCGGAGCCTGTCACTCCCGCCGGGTTTGCCTCTCTGCTGCGCAGCAAAATGACCGAGTCGTACCCTCTGGAGGACTATTCCTTCAGTCCTGAAGACACGGCATGCATCATCCGGCTGCGGGACGCCAAATACAGGACATTTGAATGGAATTACGGTCAGTCCCCCTCCTTTTCGTACACCAGACAGATCAAGCTGACCGCCGGGCTCATCAGATTTTCCTTCAACACGGAGGGGTCTGTCATCACTGAAGCCGCCATTACCGGCGACTTTTTCGGCGTGGAAGACATAGGGGGACTGTGCCGGGCACTGCAGGGCGTCCGGTTTACTCCCGAGGCTCTGACAAGGGCCCTGCTTGCCGCGGATACGGAGAGATATATCAGATTTTTGACAGACGCCGATATCCCGGAGCTATGCCGGGCGCTGTTTGAATGACGGTCCTTATAAAAATCTATAGATTTTTTTGACATTCATGCAGACGCCGCTCCATAATGGTATAATATATACGATATGGGTGTCGGCTCTGCATCCGGCGCTATGTTTTCGGAGAAGTATATGAAAATCATTCTGATCACATTTATCCTGACGCTTTCTGCCGTCCTTCCCTGCTTTGCGTACATCATACCCAACGCCAAGTACCCTTCGGAGGACGTGATCCTGGCTCAGGTCATAGCCGACAGCTCCTACGGCATCATCCCCGGGGGCGCCGCCGACTGCACCGAAGGGCTGAAGACAGCCATACGCGACTGCGAAGAGATGGGCGGCGGCACCGTGTTCCTGCCCGCAGGGGAATATCTGGTGACAGGGCCCGTGTGCATTCCGTCCACTGTGGTCCTTCGGGGCGACTGGACCGACCCGCTGAACAACAAAAAAGACAGAGATCCCGGCACTGTGATCATAGCAAAGCCTGCCCCAAAGGCGCTCGGCAGATCGCCATATGACGGAGCCTTGTTCATAGTGGAGGCCAGCGCGGGCCTCATGGGCCTCACCTTCTGGTATCCCGAGCAAAACAGCGCTGCCCCCGTGGCCTTCGGTCCCACCGTCTGCGTCAAGCCCGAGGACGACGACTACGTCACCACCAACGTGTACAGACCCAAAAAGATAGTCTCCTGCGCCACTCTGAAGGATCTGACTCTCATCAACTCCTACAGAGGCATCAACGCCGAATACAGCCACGAACTGTGTCAGCTGGAGACCATAAGGGTCTGCGGCCTGGATTACGGCATCAAAATGTCCAACTCCACCGACGTGGGCTACAGCGCCGACATATTCATCAGCCCCGACGTATGGCTTCGGGCCGGCAAGTATTCCTGCCCGGATCCTGTGAGCCTCAAATACTATTGCAGGGAAAATACGGAAGCGCTGGTCCTGGGATGGCTGGATGACGAGACCCTCTCCGACATCAGGATCAACGGCTGCAATCTGGGCATACACTTTCTGGATCAGGGCTTTTGGGGGCTCTTTTACGACGTGGAGGTGACTGACACCCACACCGCCGTTCTCTGCGAGAACCTGAACACCTGGGCCGGCGCGGTCATGTCCCGGGGCGTACTTTCCGGCGACGATTATGCGGTCAAATGCGACTCAGTGACCGGAGTCCTCAAGCTCTGCGGCTTCACTCTGAAAGGCAAGACCGAAGGAAAAAGGCTGCGCATCAACGACGCTCCTGTGACAGAGACTCTCACTCCCCGCACACACTTCCGTCCGGAGCCCAGGCTCTTTGAGCCGGACCTGAAGTCTGCGGACAAGACCCATACCGACATATCCGGTCCCCTGCAGAGGTCTCTCGATGAAGCCGCGAGCGCAGGCGGAGGGATAGTGGCTCTGCCTCCCGGCATATTCAGCCTCTATAAGCCCATCACCGTGCCCGAAGGCGTACTCCTGACCGGCAGCTCCTGTATATTCATGAAGGACACCACCGATTTCTGCGGTGGCACCGTGATCCTGAGCTATGTGACCGACGGATATTCTGTGGCTCTCAAAAAGAACGCCGGCGTCAACGGCATGAGGTTTTTCTGCCCCTGCTTTGACAGTGTGACGGCTCTCGGACATATAGAAGCCGGCTCTCCCGAGACCGGGACCTGCTGCATCAAGGGTCTCTCGGACGGAGTGTACGTCACCAACAGCGTGGTGACCGCCGCCTTTACGGGCATAGATTTCAGAGGCTGCGACCGTCACTACATCAAGAAGGTCTTCGGAGTATGCTATCTGTCCATGATCGCTGCCGGTGGCAAAAACGGCAGCATAGAGGGAGTGCTGGCCAATATGCACTTCAGCCAGAGGCATTGCCTCAATCAGTTTTTTGATCCGGCAAAAGCCGACCCAGAGCGCAACTGGTATATGCTGGGCAACCACATCAGAGACCTGAACCTCAGGCCCCATTGCACTACCGTCAGGATCGAGGACGCAGACAGGGAGCAGATACTCAATCTGTTCATGTACAGTCCATGCCATCTGATAGACACCAAAAACAGCACCGGCACCTATATCAACGTGTCCTCCGACTTCATGTACGGATATCAGCTGCTGTTTGACCGGAGCCGCGTCCGGGTCGTCAACTCCCTGAGGTCCTGCGGGGGCTCTGTGTCTGTCACCGACTCGGACGTCAGGATCACGAACCGCATCGCCATCAGCAATATGACCGAGCTGGACTATGACTCAACGAAAAGCCCGGTGGACTCCTACCGCTACACGGACAAGATACCTCTCTGCGACTGCGAGACCCTGGACGGCACCAGCCTGGTGTCTCTGACGGACGACAATCAATACGTGACAGAAGGGTCTCACGCATGGCTCAGGACCGGCTGCAACAAGGACGACAATTATCTGGTGTCGGTGAGATTCCCCGATACGGATATCTCTTCCGTGTGGCCCGAGGGACGGCTCCATATCAGCATATACGTCAACGACTATCACAATATCATCTGGGGCGGCCAGATCCAACTGTGCTCCGGAGGCAAGCAGCACGAGCAGATGCTGTGCTGGTCTCTGCCCGTGTTCCTGCTCAACAAGGGCTGGAACGAGGTGTATCTGCCCTTTGACAGCGCAGTGCCCGCGGGAGCTCCCTTCGAGCCGGATCACGCCAACTTTATCACCATGTATTCTTATTTCGGCGAGAACTATGACAACGTATTTGCCATAGACAATATATTTGCCTGCAAATAGAGACCGATATGAGCATACCGACAAGGCCCCGGATCAGAAAACACGGGACGGTGAAGCTGCATACGGTGGAGACCACTCCCATAGTATTCGGAGACAGGCTGTACAGATTCGAATACGTCCGCCCGGCAGATCTCAACCCGGCCAACCGGGAGCGCCGGTCGCATTTTCACTTTGTGGATCTCAGGACCGGTCAGGCCACGCCGCCCTTTGCCTATGACCATCATATGGGATCAGCCTATACGGACGGCGGCGTCATGTATGCCGTGGGCGCGGCAGGCTGCTGCGGAAGCGACACCCTGCATATATTCAGGTCCGGGGATCTGCGGGAGTGGGAGCTGTGGGGCGAGCTGTCCCTGCCGGGACATGAGATATACAACACAGGCATATGCAAGAGAGACGGAGCCTATACTCTGCTCTACGAGATCGGGGCGCCCCCTGAGGAAGCGGGAAATCCCTTTACCTTCAGGTTCGCCCGATCGGAGGATCTGTCCCGATGGACCACCCTGCCCCGGGAGTATGTGTTCCAAAAGGACCGCTACGCGGGAGGTCCGGCCATCTATTACACGGGTGACGGCTATTATTACGTACTGTATCTGGAGGAATATCCGGGTCCCTGCTACGCCAACTGCATAGCCAGATCCCGGGACCTGATCCAATGGGAATACAGCAAGCTCAATCCCGTGCTGATGTTTGACGAATACTCAGACAAGCTGATAGCCGACCCTTTTCTCACCGTCGAAGAACAAAGGGTGATAGACGGCGCCACGGACGTCAACAACAGCGATATGGAGATATGCGAATGGAACGGCAGGACCATCATATATTACAGCTGGGGGGATCAGCAGGGCCATGAGTTTTTGGCCGAAGCCTCCTGGGAAGGGACCGTGAGGGACTTTCTTGAAAGCTGGTTTCAGAAATAATCAATAATTCAGGATATACATTCAGGGAGGACATTATGTACGAGCTTTCCGACAGGATCCAGAGACTCCGCGAAGAAGCGGTCAACAGCAAAACCTACATGAAAAACTGGGGCTTGCAGCGCCACCTGTACTATACTTTGGGCGCCTGTGAAGCCAGACTGAGAGGCGAGACCAACACGGAGATAGTCGCCTCCGGCATGACCAGGACCATAGACAGCTTTACTCCCGTGATAATCCCCGGAGAGATACTGGTTGGCTTTACCATCGGAGAAGGAGAGCACTACTTCATACCTCAGGAAGAGACGGCCTGCCGTCGGGCTCTGACGGACAACGGCGCCACCCCCGAAGACATCGAGAAATTCCTGGCCTTCGTCAAGGAGCCTCCCGCCAATCCTGTCCCTGACCCGGAGCCCGACCTGACCGAGGAAGAGATCCGCACTCAGCAGGATCACACTGCCCTGGGCTGGTGCTGCTCTCAGAACCACTCGGTCATCGCCTACAAAAAGATCCTTGAAAAGGGCTACGAAGGCATGCTCCGGGAAGTGGAAGAAGGCGAGAAAAAGAACGGCCCCCTGCCCATTTACCGAGCTATGAAGCGCATCTGCCTCTCCGCCTGCGATCTGGGCAAAAGATATGCCGACAAGGCCCGGGAGCTGCTGCAACAGGCCGACTCCGATCACGAAAAGGCAGATCTGGAAGCCATTATCCGGATCTGCGACAGAGTCCCCCGTCATCCGGCGACCTCCTTCATAGAAGCGGCTCAGTCCCTGCTCTTCGCTCATATACTGAACACCTGGGAGGACGACGTCAACGCCAACTCTCTGGGGCGTCTGGATCAGATACTCTATCCCTACTACGCGGCCGACAGAGAAAAAGGCATACTCACCGACCGGGAGGCATTTGAGATCATCTGCGCCCTGTGGATCAAGCTCTACAGGGACTATGACGTTCAGCAGTCCTGTATAGGCGGCACGGACGCCGAAGGCAATAGCCAGGTCAATCCCCTGTCTTATCTTATGCTGGACGCCACCGAAGCCCTGGGCTTCGTGAGGTGTCTCTCCGTCCGGTATTCTGCCCGGACAGAGAAGGAGTTCCTGAGAAGGGCTCTGGAGGTCACCGCAAACGTGGGAAAGGGCGTGCCCTTCTTCTTCAACGACGACGTGATGATCCCCGCGCTGGAATACAAAAAGATCCCTCATGAGGACGCCTGCGGATACACACAGATAGGCTGTGTGGAGACTGTCATCCCCGGCAAATCCAACCCCCACGCCGTCAGCGGACAGATCAACGTGCTGAAGACCATAGAATACATACTCTGCGACGGCTATAATATGAATCGTCCCGAGCTCAAAAGCGGTCTTTCTCTGGGCGACTACGAGTCCCTGGACACCTATGAGAGCTTTTGCGAGGCGGTAAAAAAGCAGATGGCCTACATGTTCGACCAGAGCTGCATCAAGATCAAAAAGACAGCCGACGCCTGGGTCCACGTGTTCCCCCGCCCCTACAAATCCCTGTTGACTGAGGGCTGCATCGAAAGAGGCCTTGATTTTAACAACAAGGGCGCTCTCTATGATTATTATCAGGTGTGCATATGCGGCATACCCAACCTGGCAGACTCCCTGACAGTCATCAAAAAATTCGTCTATGACGACAAGCGCTACACACTGACAGAGCTGAAGGAGATCCTCCTTGGCAACTTTGCCGACGAAGCCGTCAGACAGGAATTCGTGCGCAAGGCACCCAAGTACGGCAACGACATCGAAGAGGTGGACAGTCTGGCTGCCCGCATCACCGATTATGCCTGCGACCTGCTGGAAGAATATTCGGACAAGTATCACATGTCCTACCACGCTCAGCCCTTCACCTTCCTGTGGATGATCGACCACGGACACGCCACCGCAGCCTCACCCGACGGCCGCCGGGCGGGCGAGCCTCTGGCCTACAGCTGCTCCGCCATGCAGGGCAGAGACCACAAAGGTCTCACCGCCCTGCTCAACTCCATATGCGGACTGCCGGGCAAAAAGGCCCCGGGGACCATTTCGGCCATCGTGGAGACCGACCCCAAGCTGTTCAGCAGCCACAATATCGACCTTATGACAGACACCCTCATAGCCGCAGGCAAAAAGGGTCTCTCCAACGTGCAATTCAACATAGTGGACGCCGATACCCTCATTGACGCCCAGAAGCATCCGGAGCACTACAGCAATCTGGCCGTGAGAGTGTCCGGCTTCAGCCAGAAGTTCAATCTGCTGTCGCCGGAATTGCAGAACCATATCATAGGAAGAACCAAACACCAATGTCTGTAACAGGCTGTATATCCAATATATCCAGAGCTTCTGTTCACGACGGTCCGGGCATACGAACCGTCGTGTATTTCAAGGGCTGCTCTCTCAGATGCCGCTGGTGTCACAATCCGGAGACCCAGCAGACCCTGCAGGACATCATGTATGCCCCTGTCAAATGCATAGGGTGCGGCAGATGTGTCGCAGTGTGTCCCGATCACCACAAGGCGGGAGAGCAAAAGATGGTCTTTCTCAGGGAGGGCTGTCTCAGGTGCGGCAAATGCGCCGAGGTATGCCCCTCCGAAGCCTTGTCCGTCAGCGGCAGTCCCGCAGACGGCGAAGAGGTGATAAAGGAAGTGCTGAAGGACAAGCTGTATTATCGGGAAAGCGGAGGCGGAGTGACTCTGTCCGGAGGCGAATGCCTGCTGCAGCCGGACTTTGCCGCATATATACTTTCCCGGTGCAAAGAGGAGGATATATCCACCTGTGTGGAAACGGCCCTCTGTGTAGCTCCCGAGGCCATCGACAGGGTCCTGCCTTACACGGATCTGTTTTTGACGGACCTGAAGATCCCGGACCCCAAAAAGCACGCCGTATATACGGGCAGGGACAACAGCCTCATCATTGCCAATCTCCGCTCACTGGCCCCCCGGGCCAGGGTGCTGGCGCGCATTCCCCTCATCCCCGGAGTCAACGATTCCGAAGAGGACAAGGAGGGCTTTGGGGAGATCCTGTCCGGTCTCCGGGACAGCCTGACCGGCGTGGAGGTCCTGAGATACAACTCCATGGCCGAGTCCAAATATATACTTGCCGGCAGAGAATATTCCGGCTTTGGCGAAGCTCAGACCGATGAAGCCATGCTGGAGTTTTGCGACTCCCTTCAGAGCCGGTTGCCGGAGGGCCCACGGGTATATACGGTGATATGACCAAAGCTCCCGGATCCGCAGGGATCCGGGAGCTTTTTTGTCCTGCGACTCTATTTCATATTGATGAGATGGGGAATAGTCGCCTCAAAGTCCACTCCGTACCAGGGTTCCTCCGGGTTCTTCATGGTGACCTCAATGGTATAGGCTGTATAGTCAGCCGCTATCCTGACAGCGTCCCGCCAATCCAGTCCTTTCATGATCTCTCCCACGCACACGGAGGCAAACAGGTCTCCCGTCCCGTGGTAAGAGGCGTCTATCCGGCGGTGAGGATAATAATACCAGCTGCCGTCGAAGCTGTCGTAGCCGGCCACACCGGTGACGCCCTCTTCAAAGGACACGCCGGTCAGCAGGGTCACTCCGGACCCAAAGCCGCTCAGGGCCAGCAGCAGGTCCCTGATATACTCCTTGTCGTACTCGGTCCTGTATTCCCTGCCGGTCATAAAGCAAGCCTCGGTGATGTTGGGGGCGATGATATCCGCAGAGGCGCACAGCTCGGTGTTTTTGCGGGCATAATCCATATCAAAGGCAGGATACAGCTTGCCGTTGTCGGCCATGACCGGATCCACGAAGACTACCGTGTCATCATTCCTCAGATCACCTATGAGCTGCCTGAGCAGGTCTATCTGCTCAATGGTCCCCAGATAGCCGGTGTATATACCGTCAAAACGCACCTTCTCATCCAGCCAGTGTCTGGTGAAGGGCTCCAGGGTATCCGAGAGGTCCCTGACCACAAAGTTTTTGAACATGGTGTGCGTAGACAAAACAGCCGTAGGCAGGATCACAGTCTCGGAGCCCAGGGCCGAAATGACCGGCAGAGCGATAGTCAGGGAACACTTGCCCAGACAGGAGATATCCTGCACCGATAATACTCTCTTCATGATGATTCCTTTCTGGTGTATTTGATACACTTCCGTAGTACCATTACTGATTATAGCAGTATTTACCTACTCAGTCAATAGGATTATCGAAACGCAAATAGCAGCCGCGGCCAAAAGCTGCGGCTGCCATGCTCCCGTAAATCTTTACTCTCTGTCCAGGGACACGGTCACCGTCTGCCAGAACTGAGGATCATTGCATTCAAAGTTGCCCATGAACTGGTATTCTCCGCTGCCCTGAGCCACCTTTACCAGCAGTCTGTTCCACCCCTGCTTCAGGAGCAGACGGGTCTCAAAGCCAAAGTATTCCGGAGCGCAGGAGTGGATCCTGGCGTCTTCAAAGACGGGAGACCCGTTGAGAAACACCTTGCAGCCGTCGTCGCTGCAGCCCACCAGATAGAGCTTGGGGGCGTCGGGATCCAGCAATATCTCGTCGAGAGCTCTGGGAGAATGGATCCAGAGGGACAGGTAGGACGCGCAGTCCTCATTGGTTCCGTCCAGATCAAACTTCAGTGAATCCCGGTCTGCGGATATAGTCTTCCAGCCTTCCGCCGGGTCGTCAAAAGCTACGTATTCTGTCTGCATGGCCTCCTCGAAGGTCTTGGCAGGGAATATGGCGCTCTGCTTCATTTTGCGGATGACGCCCAGAGAGGAGCAGGCAGAATCCGTGTCTTCGTCATTGTCCCTCAGCACGATGCCCAGATATGCAGCCAGACCGGCAGTCATGGCGGCCATATCCCCCGAGTATTCCGAGCTCATGGAGCACAGATATATATCTCCTCTGTCCTTCTTTAGCCTGACAAGGGCGGAGGCGTCCGGCTTGTATTCCCGCTCCGAACGGTAGAGGGAGCCGGTCTTGATGTTTTCCGGCTCGTAGTTCCAGCGGCGCCAATCGGCCCCGGAGGGGTCTATGAGCCTTTCGCCCTTCTTCAGCGCCTCCCCTCCTATGCCGTATTTCATGATCATCTGATTGGAGGACTGAGTAAAGTAGAGCAGTCTGTTGGGCAAAACGTCCGACACCAGAGACGTGGACTCTCTCTGGACATAGTCTGCAGAAACAGGCAGCAGCTTGTTGACGTATGGCAGAGACTCCTCCGTAAAGCCCCAGATGAGCACGGGCTTGCCGCCGGAGGAGTATTCCGTGACCAGGGAAGCTATCTCCGGATAATTCTTGGCGTCTATCCCGGTCCCGTCCACCAACAGCAGCTCGCCCATATCCTCCACGGGCCAGCCGGCAAACCTGAGAGTATTCACCATCCGGGAGCTCTCCTGCGCATAGGCTACCTGCAGGATATGAGGCTCCTCTGCCTCCGCCGACGCGCTTTTGGGTATTTCCGTATACGGGAAGTCCTTTGTGTCTCCCGTATAGGCAGCCTTTACCGCATCAAACAGAGGCCAGGGCTCATAGAGAGGCAGGTTGGGATCGTAGCCGGGATTCAGGGTGGTACAATAAGGGCCCAGGCGCTGAGGCTGCGCTCCGTGCTGGCCGTCTCTCTGTTTTGCGAAGAATATACCGTCAGTGAGAGCCGGCTCCCGGGAGGTATCCTCCATACCCAGAGCCAGAGGCTTCAGTCCGTACCATACCATGTTGAAGACCGATGCATAGGCAGCGTTGTTAGCCAGCTGCCTGTTGACCAGATGGTCATAAGCCTCGCAGGCCAGAGCCTCCATACGCCTCTGCTGATCGATATACACGGTATCCCCGTACCATTCCAGATCCCGGGGCGTGCCGTAATAGGCCGCTCCGGACTCTCCCACTCCCCAGGGACCGCCCTTGGCAGCCGCTTTTTTGCAGGAGTCCATATCGGCATAGTGGAGCATATCCACCGGGATATAGCCGTCCAGATCTCCGCTGCCGTCTGCGGATATCCAGTCTCTTGTGGGGTCCAGCCTGCGGATAATGTCGGTCAATGAGCACAGACGCTTCACTATATCTGCTTTTTCCTCCGGCTCATACATATAGGCGCAGGGCACGCTTTCGTTTTCCACGCTCCAGCCAAAGACGGAAGGATGATTCCTGTCCCTTGTGACCAGCTTTTCAATATGGGAGGCAAATCTCTCCCAGGTCTCATTCTCCAGGAAGTTGAAGGCGCAATGGCTGTCCCATATACCGCTTTCGTCCAGCACGGCTATACCCATCTCGTCAGCCACGTCCAGATAGAATTCGGGATAAGGCTGAGCATGGAGCCTGACCGCATTGCCGCCGGCGTCCTTGATGGCAGTAAACCAGGCCCGGGCGTATCGGCGGGTCAGCTGAGGGATGCCCATAAAGTGCCAGGAATCCCCTTTCAATACCACCTTTTCACCGTTGAGATACAGGCTGTCCCCAACGATGTCAAAGCTTCTGTATCCGAAACGCCGGGAAAGGGAATCGCAGGTCCTGCCCTCCACGCTCAGAGAAACGGAAGCCAGATACAATACGGGATGGTCCATGGACCACTTTTCGAGACCAGACGCGTCTGCGTAGAGCACCGCCTCTTCAGAGCTGCCGGGCTCCAGCTCCACCTCGACAGACCCGAAGGCCCCGGCTCTGGACCCGGCGCGTCCCCGGTCTTCGGAGGAATCGCCGCCGACCCAATCAAAGATGCTGCCGGCGACACGGATACGTTTTTTGGCGCCTGTCCGGTTCACCAGAGTGACCAGCGCTTTTACCCTATCCGTATCCGGCTCGGGAATGACAAACACGTCCCGGCAGGCTACGGGATTTTCCGAGGTAATATACACGTCCTGCCAGACGCCTGCTATATGCATGCCCCAGAAGGAGCCTGTGGGATAGGTGTAGTCTCCCCCCTTACTCTTCTTGTTCATCACGGAGCTCTTGCGGACACGGAGCCGCAGGGTGTTGTCTCCGTCCCAGCGGACATAGGGCGTGATGTCGAAGCGGAAGGGCAAAAACGAGTCAAAGCCTTCGCCGGCCTTGCTGCCGTTCACATACACTTCAAAGGGGCCGGCCACAGCCTTGAACTCCGCATATATCACCCTGCCCCGCCACAGCGAAGACAGGCGAAAGCTGCGGGTCATATAGCCGCACATATACCTGTCCCAATCGGCAGGATATGAAGGATAGCAGCGAAAATCGCCTCCTCTGCCCTGGGAATAGGAGTTCACGTTCCAGGGCGAGGGTATGGATATAGGGACCCGGGAAGAAGAGGCCTGCTCATAAGAAGCCTCCGGGTCCTCGCTGCCCCGGAACTCCCATTCCCCGTTCAGGCACATTTCTCCTCTGACGGGTATATCCCGTGCTTCCAGGATCCCCTTGTCGGGGGCAAAATCGCCCGGGAAGAGGTGAGCGGCAAATACAGGGCTGACCAGTGCCAGCAAAAGAGCTATCATATAGAGTTTTTTCATGATATGGGTTCTCCGAAAGATATACACTATATTGTAGCACATATGGAAGAGAATAGGCATATGGTCATATGTTTTTTAAGAGCAGCCATTTGCAGGTAGCCAAAAATGGGCGTCATCCTGCCCCCCAAAAGCCCTTTCCCTCCTGTTTTAGCAAGATCCCGCCTGTGGATAAATCTTCCGGGCCTGTTGACAGCCTGTGGATAAGACGCAAGAACCTGTGGAAAACCTCCGCTATCCTGTGCATAACCACGCATTCCTGTGGATAAACGCCGGTTTGCCTGTGGATATCCTGTGGATACAACTGTTTGCTGCCACAGATGCATCCTGACCGGCCCCAAAGCCCCACACGCCCGGATGCACTCCTGCCCTGTGCGCGGCGCACTTGAAAAGAGAGGCTTCGATATAGTATAATTAATATTGATTATAATAGATATATACTATATTAACGAGGTGATAATATGCGCGTCTTGCTCACCGGCGCTGCCGGTATGCTTGGCATGCAGCTTATTATTAAGCTTCTCAGCCGCAACCACCACATCATTCCTACGGACTACAAGGGGCTCCACAACGTGATCAACGTGGATATATGCAATTCCGAGCAGGTCTTCGCCATATTTGAGAAGACCAGTCCCGATTTCGTGATCCACACGGCAGCCCTGACCGACATTGACAAGTGTACTCTGGAGCCGGATCTGGCATACAGAGTCAACGTCCAGGGAACGTGGAACGTAGCGGCTGCGGCGGCCAGGCATGACGTGCCCATAGTGTTCATCAGCACCGACAACGTGTTTGACGGCATGAAAAACGGCCCCTACACCGAGTACGACAGGCCCAACCCGCTCAACACCTATGGTCAGAGCAAGCTGGCGGCGGAGTATCACATCAGGAATCTGACGCGCAAGTATTTTATCATCCGCACCTCATGGCTGTTTTCGGAAAAAGGCAAGAACATGCCTCTCTTTATCCTGGACACCGCCATGAAGCAGCACAACATACACATAGCCGCGGACCAGATAGCTTCGCCCACCTACGCCAAGGACCTGGCAGAATTCATAGCAGACCTGCCCGACAATTACCTCTACGGTACTTATCATTTTACCAACAAGGGCTCCTGCTCCTGGTACGAGCTGGCAAAGGACATCCTGTCCCTTGCAGGCATCAGCGGCGTCACGGTCACTCCCGTGGCCTCCAACGAGTACAAGTCGCCTACCAGAAAGCCCAGGGCTTCCGTGCTCAGACATTACAATCTCGAAATGCAAAACAAAGACAATATCAGGCATTACAAGGATGCACTTAAGGAGTTTATATCAGAATGGATTACAGCAAAACAGTAAATCTTCCCAAGACCGATTTTCCCATGAAGGCCAACCTGCCTGTCCGCGAAACGGAATACGAAAAGTACTGGGAAGAGAATGACATATACCAAAAGGCCCTGGACAAGGCGTCAAAAGGCACCTTTGTCCTGCATGACGGCCCCCCCTACTCCAACGGAGAGATACACACAGGCCACGCTCTCAACAAGATCCTGAAGGACATCATAGTCCGCTATATGCTCATGCAGGGCAAGCGGTCCGACTATTATCCCGGCTGGGACAATCACGGACTGCCCATCGAAAACAAGGTGTCGGAGCAGTTTGCCAAGAAAAAGATAGTCCCCGACACGGTGCAGATGAGAAAAGCCTGCCGCGAATATGCCGCCAAATGGATCGACATTCAGCGGGAAGGCTTCAAAAGGCTGGGTATATTTGCCCATTGGGACAACCCCTACCTGACCATGACCAACATATACGAGGCCACCATCATCAAGGTGTTCGGCGAGCTGGTGGAAGATGGCTATATATACAGAGGCCTGCGGCCTATCCATTGGTGCATCAACTGTGAGACAGCCCTGGCGGACGCAGAGATAGAATACGCGGATCACTCCTCGGATTCCATATACGTCAGGTTCCCTCTTGCATCTGACCCCAAAGGACTCCTGAAGAGCGACAAGCCCATATACGTCATCATATGGACCACCACTCCCTGGACCATTCCCTCCAACCTGGCGGTGGCCATCCATCCCGATTATGACTATGTGCTCGCAGAGACAGACGACAGCTGCTATCTGCTGGCTCGGGATCTGGCAGAAAAGGCCTTTGGCGAGATAGGCATATCCGACTACAAAGAGACTGCCCTCTTCAAGGGCTCCGATCTCTACGGAGTGGAATTCAGACATCCCATCTACGACCGCAGATCCCCGGTCCTCCTGGCAGACTACGTCACCCTGGAAGACGGCACCGGCGTCGTACACACGGCTCCCGGCCACGGCAAGGAAGACTTTGAGACCGGCAAACGCTACGGCCTCGAGGTGCTGAACCCCGTGAACGGCAAGGGCTGCTACACGGCAGAGGCCCCGGGCTTTGAGGGAATGCACGTATTCAGACACGGCAACGCAGCCGTTCTGGAAAAGCTGACTGAGGTGGGCGCCCTGCTGAAAAGCCAGACCATCACTCACTCCTATCCCCATTGCTGGCGCTGTCACAAGCCTGTGATTTTCAGGACCACGCCCCAGTGGTTCATGTCTCTGGACCACAAGGAGCTGAGACAAAGGATCCTCGAGGCCATCAAAAAGGTGGAGTTCTTCCCGAAGGAAGCCGAAAACAGGCTTACTGCCATGATGACCAACGCTCCGGACTGGTGTCTGTCCAGACAGCGCTCCTGGGGCGTAGGCATACCCGTGCTCTATTGCAGCGACTGCAATGAAGCGGTGCTGGACAAGAGCGTCATAGACAAGGTGTATGAGGACGCTCTCCAAAACAGCTCCGACTCCTGGTTTGAAAAGGCGCCTGAGTTCTTCCTGCCGGAGGGCTACAGATGCCCCAAATGCGGCGGCACTCATTTCATCAAGGAAAAGGACGTGCTGGACGTATGGTTTGATTCCGGCTCCTCCTGCAGAGCGGTGCTGGACAACTTTGAGCACATATCCTTCCCTGCCGACATGTATCTGGAAGGCTCCGACCAGCACAGAGGCTGGTTCAACAAGTCTATTGTAGTGGGAGTCGCCACCAGAGGCGAAAGCCCCTTCAGGCAGCTGGTGAGCCACGGCTTTGTGCTGGACAAGGACGGCAAGGCCATGAGCAAATCCCTGGGCAACACCATCCCGCCCAAGGATATCATCAACAACATGGGAGCAGACGTGCTGAGGATATATATCGCCACCTGCGACTACGCCGACGATATACGCATAGGCCAGGAGATGCTCAAAAACGCAGCCGACGGCTACAGACGCATCAGAAACACCTTCCGGTTCATGCTGGGCAATCTGTCGGACTTCGACCCTGCTGCCGACGCTGTGCCTTATGACAAGCTCTACGACATAGACAAATATGCTCTCGCCAGGACGCAGGAGCTGATCCGGGATGTCACCGAAGCCTACAACGGCTACGAGTTCCACAAGGCAGTCAAGGCCATCATCAACTTCTGTTCGGTGGATATGAGCAGCCTGTATCTGGACGTGCTCAAGGACAGGCTCTACACCTCCGGCAAAGACTGGCCCATCAGGCGCTCCGCCCAGACCGGTCTCTACCACGTGCTGAAGACACTGGTCAGACTGACCGCCCCTGTGATACCCCACACCTCCGAAGAGGTATGGCAGTTCATGCAGGACTCCTCAAAGGAAGAGTCGGTGTTTTTGGCAGACTTTCCTGTGGTAAGCGAGGATATGCTCTACGCCGACAATCGCTGGAGCGAGATCCTGGCCGTGAGAGACCGGGTCTTTGCCAAGCTGGAAGATGCCAAGACCAACGGGATCATCGCAAAGCCCATCGAAGCCAAGGTCACACTGCACCTTCCGAAGGATCTCATAGACCTGCTGCCCACAGAGCCGGCGGAGCTGGCCAGCTATTTCATAGTATCTCAGGTGGAGCTGCAGGAAGGCGAAGGCGATATCGTCATCGAAAAAGCCGTGGGAGAAAAATGCGAGCGCTGCTGGCTGGTCATGAAAGACGTGGGATCGGATCCGGAGCACCCGGGTCTGTGTTCCCGCTGTGCCGAAGCGGTAAAATGAGTTTTAGCGGCAGATATCTATCTGCCGCATCTTTTTGTTATGCACCGAAATCTGAAACTGCTTATATTGACCGCCCTTGCCGCAGCTGCCGCGGATCTCGCTGTCAAGCTTGTTGTCCTCAGTCAGCTCCGCGACAGGTCCATAGACGTGATACCCGGCTTTTTTTCTCTCACCCTGTCCTTCAATTACGGGGCGGCCTTTGGGATACTCAAAGGCAATATCTGGCCGGTGGTATTCATATTTGCCCTGATGCTGGCAGCAGGCATCAGCTACAGGACCAAGCTCACCAGATCCCGGGGACTGTCCATAGCCTTCGGACTGGTGCTGGGAGGCGGAGCCGCCAATCTGGCAGACCGTCTGCTGATAGCTCCCAGGGGCTCGGTCACGGATTTTCTCGACTTTCACATAGCCCACAGCGATGCTGTGCTGGCATATCCCACCTTCAACGTGGCTGACGCTTGCATCGTCGTAGGATGCATAGCCATCATCTATCTGTACAGATTCATCAAGGAGGACAGCTGATTGCATTCGGTATTGTGTACACTGGGAGGCATCAATGTATACAGCTACGGCCTGATGATAGATATAGGCGTGATATGCGCCTATATCCTGATGCTCCGCCGCCGCCATATATACAAGATCCCCGCCAACTGCATACTGGACATAGTCATCATTCTGACTGCCGCCGGCATGATAGGCGCCAGGCTGCTGTACGTAGCCCTGTATCATGACGAATTTCATTCTCTGAAGGACCTGTTTTCCGTGTGGAACGGAGGCCTCAGCTTTCACGGAGGCCTTTTGCTGGGTCTTTTGTGCGTGTGGCTGTATTGCAAATACAGGCGGCTGCGCTTTCTCACAGCCCTTGATATGCTGAGCCCGGCTCTGTGCGTGGCCTATGCCTACGGCCGTATAGGCTGCTTTCTAAACGGCTGCTGCTACGGCAAATTCTCCGATTCGTTCATAGCGTGCCCTATGCTCACCCACGAAGGGCTCAGGACCTGCATCCCCACTCAGCTCATATCCTCAGCCTGCGGCTTCGGGATATGCTGCATCCTCATAGCGCTGCAAAAGTATTTTACCCGGGAAGGTCAGCAGCTCTCCTGCTTTTTGGCTCTCTTCGGGCTGTACCGCTTTGTGGTGGAGTTCTTCAGATATTACCCCTCTGACGCCTACTTGGGCGCCTTGACCCAGGGCCAGTATATCAGCCTTGTGATGATCGCCGCCGGCATTACGGCAGGCGTGCTGCTCAACAAAAAAGGCAAGCCTCAGTAAGGCTTGCCTTTATTTTTTAGTCTGTCAGAAGCTGGTCCTGAAGTTCAGCATCACGTTCTCGGGCTGCAGATTGGTCTGCTGCACACCGTTCACCAAAGCAGTAGCCTTGCTGGCGGATATGCCCAGGAAACCGTCGGAGCTGATCTTGCGCTCATAAGACACGTTGTAGGAAAAATCTACCTCGTCTTCATCCATATTCCTTCTGTCGGTAGTGATACCGCCCTCTATGGTCCACTTGCCTTCCCGATCCTTTCTGGTACCGGAAAGACCGAACTTCAATACTTCCTCGCTCTTGGTCAGCTGATTGGCATTGTTCAGGTTGTTGAAGGTATATTTCAGCGTCAGGTCATTGTAGGCGTTCAGCTTGTGGGTCAGACCGAACTCCTTGGTCTTCACAGGGATAAAGGACTTCTGGTCGGTCCAGTTTCCGTCCACCTTGTTGTAGAGAGCGCTGAGCTTGTCATTCAGGGCATAGGACATATTGAGCCTGTCCGTATCGCCACGGACGCCGTTGGTCTGAGTGGTGGTATTGTCTTCATACTTCACACTGATTGGCGTACCGAATACCTTCTCGTTGACATAAGAGAGCTTTTCGTTCTCGATGTAGTAGGACTTGTGATTGGCCTCCAGGATATTGCTCCGTTCCATGAGGAACTTGCCGTTTAAAAGGTCGGCAGTGAAGCTGTAGCCTGCATCATACTTGTCATTGATAAGCTTGACCTTTTTGGTGTCATACTTATAATTGACGGCCATATCCTTCACGAATTTGTCCGAGAACAGCCTGGGCAGCTTGCCCGTGACAGTCAGATACTGCACGTCCGTATCGTTGCCGTCGCCTCCCAGCTTCTGATCCACCGAATAATTGACGGCGAAGTTGTCGTTGACGGAGTATATGACTCCGTACTTCAGCCTGTTCTCATCCTGAATGGTGTTGTAGTCGGTGACTCCGTAGCCAAAGGTAAGAGCTATCTTGTCGGTGATCTTCTGATGAGCATACAGGTCGTACTTGGTAAAGGCGCTGGCGCCGTGATCAAAGTCGTTGGACTGATAGTCCAGGTTCAATACGAACTTCTGGCTCTGATCGGACTTCAGGCTGACGTCCAGTATCTCCTGATCGATAGGTCTCCTGTTGCCGTCCAGATACGAATTGGTATAGTACTGACTGTAAAAGCTGATGTTCTTGAACTTGCCCAGATCCAGGATCTTGTTCATCCTGGCGATCTTGGTCTTGTTGTCCACAAAGTTCACGCCGCCGGCGCTCTCGGTGTAATCATTGGAGAACCAATAAGCGTTGAACTTGTCGTTGGGCTTGTAGGTGACGTCGTACAGCAGCTTGCCGATATCCTGATCGGTGACAGCCTTTTTGGCGTCCACCAGATAGGCGTTGACGTCCAGAGTCTGGTTGGTCTTGCCCATCTTGAGATTCAGGTCGTATTCGGTCCTCTTGAACCCCTTGTTTGCCTGCTGATTGGCTCTGTCGGCATCGTAGAGGTCCAATACTCTGGTAAAGGCATCGTCAAAGTCCATGTAGCGTCTGGCAAAAGACACCTTGGGCGAAGCGTAATTGAAATAATTCCGCTTGTACCCGGAGCCGGTGACGCTGTCATATATACTGTCGTCCGAATACCTGAAGTATCCCAGCTTGGTGGTGGTCTCCAGGCCGTACACGCTCCTGCGCATACCGTACTGGTTGTTGTAGCCGCCTATCTCCTGAGGAGTCAGAGCATACAGCCTCCTGAATTCGGAGTCTATGTCATCCTTGCGGTACCACAGCTTGTAGGTCTTGTTGTTGTAGCCCAGGTTGATCATATCCAGACCGGCATTGCCGGCGGACTTGTCCCTGATGGTGCTCTTTGCAAAGGTCAGGGCGCTGTCGGGGGACAGCACGTACTTGCTGTAGATGAGGGACCTGTCCAGCCCGGACATGTTGTTCCAGGAAGCCCTGTCCTGATCGGATACGCTGTTCATATCCGTATTATAGTCAAACATCTTCTTCACGTAGCCCGTCAGCCTGTTCTTCTCGTTGGCATCGAGAGCATACATGCGGTTGAAGTCGCCCTTGCTGGACACGGAAGCGTAGCCCATCTCCAGGTTCTTGTAGGCCAGATTGACCATGCTGGTGTCCAGAGAAGCGCCGTTTTGCCTCAGCTTGGACATATAGAAGGTCTGCCACAGAGGAGCCTCTGCGGTAGAAGTATTGTACTTCAGGCTCAGGCCCGTGCGCTTCATGCCGTCTTCCAGGGAATACTGCCCCTTGTCGCCCTCTCTCAGGCTGCCGTAACGCCCGAAGCCCTCGTCTATGCTCCTGGACAGATAGTCCAGCTGGAACTTGGCTCCTGCCAGACTCAGAGTCCTATTGGAGATATCCTTGCCGTTGTTGGATATCTTGTTGTCGGCATAGGCCAGATCGGCAAAATTGACGAACTTGTAGTTGAAAGCCATGGCGGTCCTATCAAGACCGGCCTCAGCCTTCATGGCGCCCTTGTCGGCCTCTCTCAGGCTGTCATAACGGGCGAAAGCGCCGCCGTAGCTGTTCTTGCTGTAGCTGAACTGCATGCGGTCGTTGTTGAAGCCTATGGCAGTGGATTCCACCTTGTCGTTGGCGTCCTTCACGGAGCTGTAGGCCATGGAAAGGCTGCCCAGGTTGTTGAAGCTGTAATTCAGACCCAGGTTGTTCCTCTTCAGACCCTTCTCTGCCAGCATCTGGCCCAGCAGAGAGCCGTCTATGCCGGAATTGGCGGCCAGATATGCATCTCCGGCAAAGGTGGAGTCGATCTCCTGATAGCCGGCGGTGATGGAGCCGCTCTTGCCCAGATTGAGGGTGAGATTGTGCACGTTGAAATCGCCGGATCTCTGAGCGTCGGTGTTATTGAGAGTGTTGTTGTAATAATAACTGTTGAAGCTCAGGATACCGCCAAGGCTGGACTTGATGTTGGTGCCATAGGTCATGTCGCCGGTCATGGCGTCGGTAGTGTTGAAGCCCAGAGCCATGCTCAGCGAGTTGTTGCCTCCGGAAAAATCCAGGAACGGAAGGGTGGCAGAGGTCACTGCGGCGCTCTTGGCGACACCGGGCTTGTAGTAGTAGTCCACGGATACGAAGTCGCCCTTCTCCAGCTTTTTGGAGAAGGTCAGCACCGAGGTGGCGTAGTCTATGGTGTACTCATATTTGGACTTGCTGAGGGGGACGCCGTTCAGATACACGTTTTCCGTATCTGCCAGAATGCCTCCCATTGCAAGATTGATGGTCGTGCCGTTGGCTTTTACGGTCAGGTATTCACGGTTGATCTTATAATCGTCCACGTCCGCATATGACGGAACGGCAGAAGCGAATACTCCTGCTATCACCAAAACCAATATTAAGCTGTTAAGAAGATTGCGCATCATGATGATCACACTCCTTAGACACTTTATTCATATATATTATATCACGATATATATGCAACAATCAACCCTTTGCACTATATTCTAATAATAATACGGATATCCCCGAAAAAAAGTTTCTCACAGCAGGGCTGTGATCCTGTTTTTTTCGTCCACCAGCACCGCTTTGCGCTCCACGGGCTCGTCCGTCAGGCAAAAGGCGCAGATGATCACCTTGTCGCCGACCCTGTTCTTCAGGGCTGCGGCGCCGTTGAGGCATATCATGCCGCTATTCGCAGGTCCCTCTATACAATAGGTCTCCAGCCTTTCTCCGTTGGAGACGTTCCACACGTGGACCAGCTCGCCGTCCCGGAGATCCGCGGCGTCCATGAGGGTCTTGTCAATGGTGATGCTGCCCACGTAATCCACGTCGCACTCCGTGATAGTGGCCCTGTGTATCTTGCTCTTGCATATATTCAGTAGTTTCATAGTAAAATCGCCCCTTTCAGGCCTCTATATGATTTTATCATGTCCGGGACGAAATGTAAAGCGGCGTCTGTCTTTTTTGCCGGGGGTATGGTATAATATATTTGCATCACTACAAACGGAGTCCGGAATGAGTTTTACCGAAAAGCTTGCAGGCATGAGTATAGTCAACGTGATATTTCTCAGCATTATACTCATCATCATCAGAGTCTTACTCAGGGATACCACCAATCCCGTATTGAAGCAGGTGGCCGAATTTGCCGAATCCCTTGCTTTTGCATTTCTGCTGGTATTTCTTATCATCAGGCCGTTTTTTATCCAGTCCTTCTACATCCCTTCCGCATCCATGAGGCCCGGACTTCTGGAGAACGACCACATAGTGGCCAACAAGTTCATCTATTTCTTCAAGGAGCCCTCCTTCGGCGACGTAGTCATCTTCAAGGCGCCCAACGAGGCGGTCATAGACAAGGCCTCCTACAAGCCGTACACCGTCCCCCGGGACAAATTCCGCAGGTTCATGGACGTGATCACCAACAAGGACACACGCCTGGACTTCATCAAGAGAGTCATCGGCGAGCCCGGCGACGAGGTCCGCATCACTCCCGGCTTCATACTCACAGCCAAGTCCTCCTATTATCCCGAGGGCGTCATATTTCACCGTGACCTCCGGGACCGGCTCTCGGTCTTTGCCAAGCCCGGCAGGGACGGCAAGATAAAGCTCACCAAAAGCGCCGTGCTGATGGACGGCGAAAAGCTGGACACCGACAAGGTCAAGGAAGCCCTGCGTCTGGGCAAGAACGACAGATTTGACATACATCCCGGCACCGTGTACCGCAACGGCAAGGCGCTGGACGAGCCCTACACCGCCGAGGATCCCGAGCTCCCCTATCCCATCACCGGCCTGAAGACCATCAAGCCAGAATGGATCGTCAAGAAAAAGGACGAGACCTGGGTAAAGGTGCCGGAGGGCAAATATCTGGTCATGGGAGACAACCGCAACGATTCCTTTGACGCCCGCTTCTGGGGCCTTCTGGACCGGGACAGCATCAAGGGCAAGGCTCTCTTCCTCTTTTGGCCTCTGAACCGCATCAAGCTGGTCAAATAGGAGCCCGTCGTGAAACTCTCGGACATAGCCTCTCTGGCCACCAGGCTCTTTTGCATATTTTCCTCCATCGAGGTCCTGAAGCAGCTGCTGGACACGGTGATATTCGTGGGATCCGTCAGACTGTCCTCTCTGCTTGCGCCCATCTGCCTGAATATTATAGAGCTCGCGCTTTTGGCAGTGCTCTTCAGATACAGCCTTGCTCTGGGCAAATTCATAGCCGGAGGCAAGTCGGAGCAGACCCTCTCCGACAGGCTGCTGGGGGCATACACGGCCAAGCTGGCCCTCTTTATCACCGGGATCATCATCATATATTCCAGCCTGATATCCGTGTTCAGACACGTTGCCAACAGCCTGACCGGCGAAATGCTCTATTCAGCCCATTCCGTGGCTTCTGCGGGCAGCACGGAGTTTTTCGCCGCGTTTATATTCATCGTTCTCGGCGCAGCCTTCATCTTTACGGCGGTCAAAACGGGCGGTGACAAATGAAGTCTTCCGCCTTTTACTCCATCCTCTGCGGCATCGGTTCGCTGATGGCCATCCACCAGCTGTTTTGCGTGGTGTGCCTGGTGTTCTCCGCCAACGAGACGGATTTTGTCAATCCCCTCATATGCGCCGCCGTTTATATGCTGCTGCTCATATTCGCAGGGCCCATCTCCCGGGCTGCCGCCGGGACAAAGCCCCGTCTGGATCCCGTGGCTTTTCTGTGCTCCTTCTGCGCCACCGCCTGCGTCTATATCTTCACCGGCAAGGTCCGGCAGATCATACTTATCGCCCGGCATGATTCCCTGGGACTTTCGGACCCCTGCATCAACACGGGCGTCGCAGTGTATGCCCTGATCATTTACTTCGTAGTTTTTCTCATTTTTCGCAAAATCCTCAAAAAGTAGATTGACACCCCCGCCTCCCGGTGGTATAATATAGTTTGTGAGTTTTTTTACGAAAAGACTTAACATATTTTCAAGGAGACGAAGATGTCAAACGACTACAATCCCTTCAAAGTAGCCCAGGCACAGCTTGACAAAGCCTGTGCAGCCTTAGGTCTGGATGAAGGCACCCACCAGATGCTCCGCAATCCTATGAGAGAATACCACTTCACCATTCCCGTCAAGATGGACGACGGCACGGTCAAGGTGTTCCAGGGATTCAGAGTTCAGTACAACGATGCGCGCGGTCCCAACAAGGGCGGAATCCGCTTCCATCCCTCCGAGACCATAGACACGGTCAGAGCGCTTGCCGCTTGGATGACCTGGAAGACCTCCGTCGTGGATATCCCTCTCGGCGGCGGCAAGGGCGGCGTCATCTGCAACCCCAAAGAGATGTCCGAGGGTGAGCTGGAGCGCCTGTCCCGCGGCTGGATGAGAGTCATGGCCTACAACCTGGGCAGCAAGAAAGATGTTCCCGCTCCCGACGTTTACACCACCGGCCAGATCATGTGCTGGATGATGGATGAATATGAGACTATCAAGGGTCATGCCGAGCCCGGCGTTATCACCGGCAAGCCCCTGGGCAACGGCGGTTCCGCAGGACGCGGCGACGCTACCGCCCGCGGCGGCGTGTACTGCGCCAGAGAAGCTGCCAAGAAGCTCGGTATCGATCTGAAGGGCGCCACCGTAGCCATCCAGGGCTTCGGCAACGCCGGCCAGTTTGCTGCCACTCTGATCGAAAGCATTTGCGGTTCCAAGGTCGTTGCAGCCTGCGACACCAAGGCCTCCATTTACAATCCCGACGGCATCGACGCTCAGGATCTGGTCAACTACAAGCTGGCCAACAAGTCCCTGAAGGGCTATCCCAAGGCCAAGGAGATCTCCCAGGCCGAGCTGCTGGCTCTGGACGTAGACGTTCTGATCCCCGCTGCTCTGGAGAACACCCTGACTGCGGACAACGCCGCTCAGGTCAAGGCCAAGATGATCCTCGAGCTGGCCAACGGTCCCACCACTCCCGAAGCTGACGTCATCCTGGACAAGAACGGCGTATTCGTAGTACCCGACTTCCTGTGCAACGCCGGCGGCGTGACCGTATCCTACTTCGAGAACGTTCAGAACGAGTACAACTACTACTGGACCGAAGAAGAGGTACAGGAGAAACTGGACCAGAAGATGACCGCTGCCTTCAACGCAGTGTATGACATGCACGTTGCCAAGAACGTGGACATGAGAGAAGCCGCATACCTGGTAGCCGTCAAGCGCGTAGCCGATGCTATGAAGCTCAGAGGCTGGGTGTGATCTCAGCGTAAATAACAGGGGCAATACTTCGCGTACTGCCCCTTTTTTTTAGAACTGAAACGGCATCCTGCCAGACCGTCTGTCCAGCAGATCTATGAGCTTGCGCAGATTGTCTGAGCCCAGAAGGATATAGTTCAGGGCCAATGAGCGGCCCCCTTCTCCCTTCGGCGGCTCAAGGCCCGAGAGACGGACCCCGTCATACCGGGTATAGGCTGTCAGACCGTAGGTCTTCTCTCCGCCCTTGTTCGTCACAACGACCGAGTCCTCCCGCAGCTCTATCTCTGAGAAAAACAGCGGGAAATAGCCGCGGATGCAGACTATATAAAAGGCCAGCCACAGGGCGAACACCACGGACATGAGTATCCTGACGGGCAGATTGGCCTCAGGGCGGCCAAAGCAGCCAAAGCATGCCAGCAGCATATACAAAAACTGCAGGCCGCAGGCCAGAAGCAACAGGTGCAGAGTGATGCCCAAAGCGGGCCTTCGGGGCAGACGGAATATCATAGGTCCCTCAACAAAACGAATTCAAATATATTATATCTTATTTACAACGGATTAGCAAACATGAAGACTATCACCATCAGGACAGACAAGAGGCAGCAGTTCGTGGACATCACCCGGGAGGTCAGACAGGCTGTGGCCGAGTCCGGCGTCAAAGAAGGCGTAGCCGTGGTATTCACCCCTCACACCACCGCCGGCGTCACCATCAACGAGAACGCCGACCCCGACGTACTGCGGGACCTCGCGCTCACCTATTCGTCGGTGTTCCCCGACAGAGCCGACTATCTCCACTGCGAAGGCAATTCCGACGCTCACATGAAGAGCTCGGTCACTGGCTGTCAGACCACTCTGATCATATCCGGAGGCTCGGTGGTGCTGGGAGTATGGCAAAACGTGTATTTTTGCGAGTTTGACGGACCCCGGACCCGCAAGGTGTACGTGCAGACGGCAGGCGACAAATGAAGGTCATCATCAGTGAGAACTCCGGCTTTTGCTTCGGAGTGGAGAGAGCCATGAAGCTCACCGCCGGCACCCTGAAGGACAATTCGGGCGTCCGCATCGCCACCTACGGTCCCCTGATACACAATCCTCAGGTAGTGTCCCTGCTGGAGGAAAAAGGGGCCAAGGTCATCCAAAAGACCGACACCGAGTTCAACACGGACATCCTCATCATGCCCTCCCACGGCGCTCCGAAGGAGATATACGCCAAATGCAGTGAAAAGGACATTCGCATAGTGGACGCCACCTGCCCCTTCGTCAAGGACGTGCACAACAAGGTCCGGGAGTTCATCAGGCAGAATATGTGCGTGGTGATCATAGGCGACGCCAATCACACGGAGATCAAGGGGGTAGTCAGCTGGGCCGACAACCAGTGTGTGGTGATAGGCTCCGAAAGCGATATAGACAAATACGATTTTTCCGATAAGGACGTGGGCATAGTCAGCCAGACCACCAACAGCGAAGAATACTTTGCCAACCTGGCCGACAGGATAGTCAAAAAGGCCAGGAGCGCCGTGGTCCAGAACACCATCTGCTCCGCCACCCGCAACAGACAGGACTCGGCCATAGCTCTCGCCAGAGAGACCGACGCCATGGTGGTCATAGGCGGCAAGAACTCAGCCAATACCAAAAGGCTGTATCAGCTGTGCAGAGAGGCCAATCCCAACACCTATCACATAGAGACCGCCGAAGAGCTGAAGAGCGAATGGTTTGACTCCTCGCATACGGTAGCCCTCACGGCAGGCGCCTCCACTCCCGCCTGGATAATATCGGAGGTGGCCGAAAAGCTCTCGGAGATGTAAAAAACAGCGCGGCTGTCGCCGCGCTTATTTTTTGTTAAAACGGGTTTTCCCCGGCATACAGACACTCCCTGGGATAGCTGATGTCCGTGACTCCCAGCAGCTTTACTGCCTCGAACAGGGTGGAGGCTGCGTGGTCAAAGGCTATGGCCGAGTGATGAGGATAGCCCTTCTCCACCAGCACGTTTCTGTAGAAGCGGCTCATGCCGGGAACGGCGATGACGCCGGTGCTGCCAAAGGTACGCGGCTCTATATCCAGCACGCTGCCCTGGGCTATATAGCTCATGAGACGGCTTTCGATGTCCCCCTGCAGTCTGAACAGGGTCACCTTGCCGGGCTTCAGCTTGCCCTCTATGGTCCCTCTGGTGATGTCGGGCTCCGTGTCGGGCTCCAGATTGTTCTTCATGATCTTCTGATACTTCATGGAATAGTTTTCCATGCACGAAGAACAGGTGTTGCCACAGTGGAAGCCCATAAACAGATCCCGGGCCCGGCAGCCGGCCAGATCCCTGCCCTCGGCCATATCGGGAGGGACGGTGTTGTTGATATCCAGTATGGTGGCAGGCTTCAGTGTAGCCAGCTGGCACATATACTCGGACAAAGCGCCGAACATATCCACTTCGCAGGCTACGGGTATCCCACGCATAGCCAGCCGGGAATTCACGTAGCAGGGCACAAAGCCAAAGAACTCCTCAAAGGAGGGCCAGCATTTGTTGGCAAACACGCCGAAGCTGCGGGTGCCCAGATTCTCTTCCATGAATTTGGTCAGAGCTATCTCAAATCTGGCCAGCCGTGACAGCACGCCCGGATAATTGTTGCCTGCTCCCAGCTCCGCTGCCATATCCTTTTCGATGGCGTCTGCCTCGGCAGTGGACACGTTGTTATAATAATACAGCAGATCCAGCTCGCTGTTTTCCATGACTTCGACGCCCAGCTTATACAGGGGGCCGATAGGCGCGTTGCAGGCATAAAAATCCTGAGGCCTGGGGCCAAAGCCGAATATCTTCAGGCCCCTGATGCCCAGCAACACTCTGGCTATGGGAACGAAGCCAAGGATCATATCGGCCACTTCGCCGGGAAGCCCCACGGGCTCCTTGGGGATGTAGGCCCTGACGCCTCTCAGCTTCAGATTGTAGGAAGCGTTCAGCAGTCCGCAAAAGGCGTCGCCTCTCAGGTCCTCCAGTCCGTCGGAGGTCTCCTCGGCAGCGGCGCAAAACATCACCGGGCCGTCAAACTCCCGGGCAAATATGGTCTCGGGGCCTTCCGGACCAAAGTTGCCCAGATATACCACAGCGCAATTGGCGCCGGCGGCTCTGGCTTCGTCAAGAGCCTTCAGGGTGTCGTCCTCGTGCTCTATGATGGTATTCAGGCGGCATATGTCAAACCCCTTCTCTCCGAGGGACCGGCATACTCCGTCAAGTCTGGACCGGGTAAGAGATTGGGCAAAGCAGTCTCTGCTCACTCCCACCACGCACATTTTTACATCGGGTGTGTTGATCATGATAGTATCTCCGCATACTATAAGGCTGCCGACGCAGTCGGCAGCCCATGGGTCAAAAGTCCACGTTCTCGATCCCCTTGACTTCGGGGACCACTTCGGTGATCACATTCTCGACAATGCTCTGCAGAGTCATTGCCGCGTGAGGACAGCCGTGGCAGGCTCCGTGGAGCTTGACCTTGACGATGTCGTCAACGACCTCCACAAATTCTATGTCACCGCCGTCCGCCTGCAGGTTGGGCCTGATGGCCTCGATGCATTCTTTTACTTTGCTGATAGCTTCCTCGGTCATGATAATCTCCTTATTTATCCTTGTGTTCCACAGGGCAGGCATGCTCCTCTTCGGGCAGGTCCAGCCCCTTGCCGGTAGTCTTTTCCAAATAATCGCTGATGGCCTTTTTGATGGCCTGCTCCGCCAGCACCGAGCAGTGCATTTTTACCTTGGGAAGCCCTCCCAGGGCCTCTGCCACTGCAGCATTGGTGAGGGTAAGAGCCTCGTCGATGGTCTTGCCCTTGATCATCTCGGTGGACATGGAGCTGGTGGCTATAGCGGCTCCGCAGCCAAAGGTCTTGAACTTCACGTCAGTGATGACTCCGTCCTCCACCTTGATGAACATCTTCATGATATCACCGCACACGGGATTGCCTACGGTGCCCACTCCGTCGGGGTCTTCTATCTCCCCCACGTTGCGGGGATTCATGAAGTGCTCCATGACTTTGTTTGAATATTTTTCAGGCATTTATCCTAACAGCTCCTTCGCAGTATCTGCCTCTTCCTTGATCTCCTCAAAGGATCTCATCATCTCGGTCCGGAGCCCGTCGTCTATGTCGAGCCCCTGAACGATCTCATATTTGCCGTCCCTGCACACCACGGGGAAGCCGTACACGTAGCCTTCGGGAATACCGTAGCTGCCGTCGGACATGACGCCCATGGTGACCCAGTCGCCTTCGGGGGTACCGAAGTACCAGTTTTTCATATGGCAAATGGCGGCATTGGCGGCAGAGCCTGCCGAGGATGCTCCCCGGAGCTCCAGTATCTCCTGACCCCTGGCCTTGACCCTGGGGATAAACTCATTGCTGACCCAGTCTCCGTCCACCACTCCGGACACCTTTTTTCCGTGGAATTCGCAGTTGGAAATATCGGGGACCTGACTCTTGGAATGATTGCCCCATATGGTCATCTTCTTGATGTCTCTGGGATGACAGCCTGCCTTGTGGGACAAAAGGCCTATGGCCCTGTTGTGGTCAAGGCGCAGCATGGCAGTAAAATTCTCTTTGGTCAGGTCCGGGGCGTTCTGAATGGCTATGTAGCAGTTGGTATTCACCGGATTGCCCACTACCAGCACCTTCACGTCCCGCTTGGCGTTGTCATTGATGGCCTTGCCCTGAGTCTTGAATATGGCGATATTGGCGCCCAGCAGATCCCTGCGCTCCATTCCCTGAGTCCGGGGGCGGGAGCCTACGAGAAACACGGCGTCGCTGTCTTTGAAGGCCTCGTCGGTATCGGTGGTGATGACTGTCTTTGCCAGGGTATCAAAAGCGCAGTCGTCCAGCTCATACTGGAGTCCGGTGAGCCTTTTGACAATGGCTTCCATATCGAGATCCAAAAGCCTCAGCTCCACGGAACGGTTTTTCCCGAAGAGCTCTCCGGCGGCTATTCTGAACGCAAGAGCATAACCTATCTGGCCGGCAGCGCCGGTGATCGTAACAACTAACGGTTTTGACATTTATAACACCCTAATCTTTCATGTTCATTGCCGAACGAACTTCTTTCATAGTCTCGGCGGCGGTGGCAGAAGCCTTTTCTGCGCCGTCGGCCAGAGCCTTCCGAACATAATCCATATTATCAGCCAGCTCGCTTCGACGCTCTCTGATAGGCCTCAGCCTTTCGTTCAAAATCTCGGCAAGCTGTTTCTTGCATTGCATACAGCCCATGTGCCCGGCAGCGCACTCGTTTCTGAGCTGCGCGTCATTGTCGGGCCTGTATATATTCAGCATAGCGCACACGGCGCAACCGTCGGGATGACCCGGATCGTCCTTTCTGATCTTCACGGGATCCGTGAACATGCTCCGCACCTTTTGCCAGGTAGTATCGGCGTCGTCGGACACGTATATGGCGTTGTCATAGCTCTTGCTCATCTTGCGGCCGTCCAGTCCGGGCATGGCGGGTATAGAGGTCATGAGGCCGGCGCATTCCGGAAACACGTCTCCGTAATGGACGTTGAACCTGCGTCCTATCTCCCTGCACAGCTCCAGATGGGGCAGCTGATCCCTGCCCACAGGCACCACGTCGGCCTTGTAGATCAGGATGTCGGCGCTCATGAGCACGGGATAGCCCATCAGACCATAGCTGGCCTGCTCGCCGCCCAGCACGTTGTCCTTTTTTTCCTTGAAGGTAGGGACCCGCTCCAGCCATGAGATAGGCGTGATCATACTCAGCAAAAGATGCAGCTCGGCGTGCTCCTTCACGTCCGACTGGACGAAAAAGGCGCACTTGTCCGGATCCAGCCCCGCTGCCAGCACGTCCAGAGCGACCTCCTCTCTGTAATCGGCTATGCGCTCGGTGTTGGCATACAGAGTGGTCAGAGAGTGCCAATCGGCTATGAACAGATAGCTGTCATATTCATCCTGATATTTGACCCAGTTGCTGATGGCTCCCTCCAGGTTGCCTATATGGGGAATGCCCGTAGGCTGCATTCCGGAGAGCATGCGTTTTTTGTGTGAACTCATTAATACTGTCCTTTCAAATCCCGACGAACAGACGGACCAGCATCTCCATGGGAATGGTGATGAGCACCTTCAGCGGGCTGTACAAAAAGCCGAGAAACGCTATGAACACTATGAGATAATACTTCTGCATAAATATCATATAGCGGTTGGCCGCATTGTAGCTCATAAAGCCCAGGAGCAGTCTGGAGCCGTCCAGCGGATATATAGGTATCAAGTTAAATATAGCCAGAGACACGTTTACAGAGACGAGAATGATAAAGAAGGCCAGCGCCGAATGGGGCAGGCTGTCGATACACAGCCGCACCAGCAGTCCGGCAGCAAAGGCGGTCAGCAGATTGGCTGTGATCCCCGCCGCGGACACCAGCATCTCGTCTCTGCGGGGATTCCGCAGGTTCTGGGTGTTCACCGGCACCGGCTTGCCCCAGGCGAGGCCAAAGCCGGCAAAGGCCATAAACACGAGAAATATGGCGCCCACCGCATCCAGATGCTTGGCAGGATTCAGAGTCAGCCTGCCTTGCAGCTTGGCGGTGCTGTCGCCGCACTTGTAAGCCACGTATGCGTGGGCAAACTCGTGAACGCTGAAGCCTATCAAAAGGGCTATGAGAAAATAGATGCCCCTTTGCAAAAAATTCATTTCCATATCAGATCACGTCGCACTTTACCAGGTCCTCGAGAGTCTCCCTTCTCGACACCAGCCTGGCGCTGCCGCCGCTGACAAACACCACGGCAGGCCGCATGAACCTGTTGTAATTGGACGCCATACTGTGGCCGTAGGCTCCCGTAGTCTGGACAGCCATTATGTCGCCCCACTCTGCCTTTTGCAGCAGGATGTCGGCAAACAGACAGTCTGTCTCGCAGTGTCTGCCGGACACGGTGCAGAGGGTGTCCTTGGGCCTGTCGGCCCGGTTTGCTATCATAGCGGTATATTTGGCATCATAAAGAGCCGGCCTGGGATTGTCGGAGAGACCTCCGTCCACCGGCACGTATATTCTGGAAAAAGGCTCCTCGGCCAGAGAGACCTGCTTGGGAAGACCCACCGTATAGAGGGTGGTCCCCGCCTCGGCGACTATGGAACGGCCGGGCTCCACCAGCAAATGAGGCAGAGGGACAGACCGGGAGGAAAAAGCCTTTTTGACTCCGTCTGTGACAATCGCGGCAAATGCTTCGATGGACAGAGGCTTGTCCTCCTCTGTATATCTCACTCCCAGACCGCCGCCCAGGTCCATATACTCCGGGGCTGCGCCGGTCTCCCCCAGGATAGCGGCGCAGAAGTCCGCCACTACGGGAGCGACCGCCCTGAAGGGCTCTGCATCCAGGAGCTGACTGCCTATATGACTGTGGATACCCTTGAAGACCAGGCTGTCCTTGGCAAGGACTTTCCTGATGGCCTCCATGGCTTCGCCCGACTTGATGTTGAAGCCGAACTTCGAGTCCTCCTGTCCGGTGGCTATCATGGTGTGGGTGTGAGGATTCACGCCGGGATTGCATCTGACCAGCACCTGAGTCTTTTTGCCGGCCTTGCGGGATTTTTCTGCCAACTGCTCGATCTCCATAAACGAATCGCATACGACCTTGACGCCATAACGGACTGCGTCGGAGAGCTCGGCCTCCGTCTTGAAATTGCCGTGGAGCAGGATCTTGACCGGCTCGCAGCCGGCCAGTATGGCCGTGTAGAGCTCTCCCTGCGAAGCGGCGTCCAGCCACATGCCTTCTTCCCTGACCAGACGGCACATACCCACCAGAGTAAAAGCCTTGCTGGCGTAGGCCACGTCGGCCTCGGGATATTCGGACTTGAAGGCCTGCACGTAGCGGCGGCAGTTGGACCGGAGCATGTCCTCATCCATGACGTAAAGAGGCGTACCGAACTCCCGGGCGAGCTCCACTGTATCGCACCCGTTTATTTCCAGATGACCCTTGCTGTTGATGGTCTGATTGTCAAAAAGCATATATATGTTTCCTCTTAGTCAGCCCGCGCGTTCAGGTCTGCGCGGAGTCTCCATGATCTATTCGTACAGTTTTTTGCTGATCTTGTATTCCTCGGGTATATCCACAGGATATTTGCCGTTGAGACAGGCGGCGCAGCAGGTATGCTCGGCGTCGCCGCCCACTGCCTTGAAGAGGCCCTCCATGGACAGATAGCCCAGACTGTCGGCGCCTATGTGCCTGCGTATCTCCTCCAGGCTCATCCTTGTGGCGATCAGCTCATCTCTGTTGCAGGTATCTATGCCGTAGAAGCAGGGATACAGATACATGGGACAGGCTATCCTGACGTGTACCTCTTTGGCTCCGGCGCCTCTTATAAGGTCGATGGTGGGGCCTATGGTGGTCCCTCTGACTATACTGTCGTCCACCATGACCACCTTTTTGCCTTCCAACAGCTCCTTGAGTGGGATCAGCTTCATCTTCACGGCGTTTTCTCTCATGCTCTGATGAGGTCTGATAAAGGTCCTGTGGATGTAGTGATTCTTGACGATGGCCTGCGCAAAGGGCACTCCGCTGGCTTCCGCCAGACCTACAGCCGCCTGCACGCCAGTATTGGGGATGGGAAACACCAGGTCGCAGCCGTCAATGGGACATTCCTTAGCCAGCTCCTCGCCCATCCTCTTTCTGGCCAGATGGACCGGTATGCCGTTCAGATTGCTGTCGGGACGGGCTATGTACACGTATTCAAATATACAGAGGGCGTTCCCCTGTTTGGGCTGCCCAGCCACAGAAGAAACACCTTGCTTGTTCAGGGTGACTATCTCGCCGGGCTCCAGCTCTCTGACCACGCTGCCGCCTATGGTGCTGAAGGAGCAGGACTCCGACGCGATGGCGGGAGTACCGTCGTCCAGCCTGCCCAGGGACAGAGGTCTGATACCCTTGGGGTCCTTGAAGCCGATGACTTCATTCTTGGTGAGCACCACGGCCGCGTAGGCTCCCTTCACCACGCCCATAGCCTGACTGATGGCTTCCTGTATGGTGGGCTTGTCGGAAAGAGATATGAGTCTGAGCAGCACCTCCGAATCAGAGGTGGTGTCAAAGTCTATGCCCTTGGTCTTCAGCATCTCCCGTATCTCTGCTGTATTGACCATATCGCCGTTGTGGGCCAGAGCTATCTCACCGTATCGGGTGTAGGCCACCATGGGCTGTATGTTTCTCTTGACGCTGGCTCCGGTGGCGGAATATCTGGTGTGACAGATGGCGGCGTAGCCCTTCAGCTCTCTCAGATTCTGCTCGGTAAAGATCTGATTGACCAGCCCCTGCTCTCTGTGCATGAATATCTCATGACCGTCTGTGGTAGCGATGCCGGCGCTCTCCTGTCCTCTGTGCTGCAGAGCAAAAATGCCGAAAAAGGCTATGCGCGATATTTCCTTTGCATCCCCGGGACCGAAAATGCCGAATATGCCGCACTCGTCGTTGACTTCATTTTTGATCTGGAAAGGATAGCTCATATTTCTTACCTCTGATATTACTGGGCAAACCCTCAAATCACCACTGTTCACCCATTATAAACTATACCATTTCATAGTAAATTATTCAAGAGATAAGGGCCTTGCCACAGGGCAAATCGGCAAAAAAGCCCCCCTGTCGCTGTCTTCTGTGGAAAAAGCGCCCCAAGGCGCAGCCCGCTGCAGCCCGTATATCCACACAAACGCCTCGAAATGGAGTATAATAGTAATGGTGAATAAACAACAAGGACACTCGTTATGAACATCAAGCTGTACGCCGCGCAGACCAAGCCTGCTCCCGGCGCATTAAAGGACAACACAGACAACATATTGCGCCACATAGCCGACGCCAAAAAGGCAGGCGCCGATATTATAGCCTTTTCCTACGGCTCTCTCACAGGCCTCAACATGAAAGGCCTCATGGAAAACAGTCAGTTCGTGGAATCGGTCCAGGGATACAATGACCTCATCAAGGCGGCCGCCGGGGATATCCGCATCCTGCTGCCCACGGTCATACCTGAGGGCGAGGCGTGCATGTATTACTATAAGGACGAGGAGATCGTATTTCCCGTCAGCATGGACGAGAACTTCAACAATGACGCGGAGCGCATAGTCATCAACGGCACGGAGATATCGGTGAATCCGGATATCCCCGATTCGGAGCTGTGCATCTTCACTGCCCCCATCGTCTTCAGCAAGGAGATAGACTTTGAGAGCCTGCTGATGCAGCTTTTGGCCGGCTTTGACAAGACGGTGCTGTGTCTCAACTCCGTGGGCTTTTCCAACGGAGCCGTATTCGTCGGATCCTCCTTTGGGGTGTCCGAAGAAAAGCTGTTCTACAGAGAAGAGAGCTTTTGCGAAAAGGGCGCTTTGCTGGATCTGTCCGACAAGGCCGGCGCCCCCATATATGACAAAAAGTCCGGCATAGAGGCAGTCTTCAAAGCCATTTGCATGTCCATATCAGCTTTTGTGGAGTCTGCAGGCTTCCCCGGCGTCTGCCTGGGCATGTCGGGAGGCATAGACTCTGCCGTAGTCGGCGCTCTGGCAGTCAACGCTCTGGGAGCCGACCGGGTCCGCTGCCTCATCATGCCCTCCGAGTTCTCCTCTGCGGCCACCATGGGCGACGCTGAAGTGATCTGCCGCAGGCTGAACGTCCGGTACGACGTCATCGATATCAAGCCCCTGGTGGAGAGCTACGTCCACTCGCTGGCTCCCGTCTTTGGAGGCAGCCTGAAGGAGATCACTATGGAGAATCTCCAGGCGAGGACCAGAGGCATGCTCAACATGGCTCTCTCCAACGATCAGGGGCACGCGGTCCTGGTGACGGGCAACAAGAGTGAGCTGGCCATGGGATATGCCACCATGTACGGAGACACGGCAGGAGCCCTGGCGCCCATCATGGACCTCTACAAGCACGAGGTCTATGAGCTGGCAGACTACATCAACCGTATCAGCAAGACGGAGGTCATCCCCCAGACTATCATCGACCGGGCTCCCTCTGCCGAGCTGAGGCCCAACCAGAAGGACAGCGATACCCTGCCGGACTACAAGATACTGGACGCTCTGCTCTATATGCTCATCGAAGAAAACGCTACTGTCAGGGAGGCTGCCGAAGAGACGGGCGCCGACATAGCCCTGGCAGAAAAGGTGTTCGGCATGTTGTGCCGGGCAGAATTCAAGAGGCACCAGTATCCGCTGGGCGTCATAGTGTCCAAGTCCAGCTTCGGCTTTGATGCCTATTGGGATTATCCCATCATGAACAAATACAGACCATGAAGACGCTGAGGGTATTATTAGCGCTCTTGCTGCCGGCAGTACTGTGCACCGTTCTGCTCACCGGCTGCGACCCCATCAAGAGCCGCATAGAACACGAGATAGTCAAAGCGGTCAGCGAACGGTTTGCCCCTGCGGACTCGTACAAATGCCGCATTTCCGGCAAGCTGACCGACTGGCTGAAGGGCAAGGTATCCAGAGTGGAGCTCACCGGCATCAACGTCAGATACGAAGGCGTCACCTACAGCAAGCTGAACGTGGCGGTGACCAACGTGGTCTACAACCCGGTCAAGAAGAAGATCACCTCCTGCGACACAGGCACATTTACGGCCACCATATCGGAAAAGGAGGTCAACGCTCTCGCAGACGGCAAGATCACTGCGCTGGACACTTCGGAGATAATCATCGGCAAGGACAGCCTGACCGTATCCGGCAAGAAAAAGATGCTGGCAGTCACGGTCAAGGCCTCTGCAGAAGGGAACGTGAGCGTCAAAAGAGGCTGCGAATTGTGGTTCGACACTCAGAAGATCGATATATCGGGCATGTCCGTCAAGCTGCCCGGCTGGACAAAGGACCGCATCAGCAAGATGATCAATCCCGTGTACACCATGGACACCTCCGCCAACGGCCTGTATCTCACAGGCGCCTCCTGTTCCCCGGGGGCCGTAGTGGTCACAGGCAGGATCAGCCCCGACGGGCTGATGGCATCCCAATAAACCCAAGGGCTCCGGCAAGACCGGAGCCCTTTATCTTTTGAGTAATATAAGGCCTATCTGTGAGCGCGGATGAATGCGTCCGTCTCCTCCCCCGTGGGCATGGCAGCCTGAGCGCCCTCCCGGGTCACCGCAAGGGCAGCCGCTGCCACAGCTCTGTGTACAGCCTCTCTCACGTCCATCCCCTTAGCCAGGGACGCCGCCAGGACTCCGTTGAAGCAGTCTCCGGCTCCCACTGTGTCCACAGCCCTGACCTTGTATGCAGGCACTGTGTAGCTCTCGTCGGGCGAGATCACTCTTGCTCCCCTGCTCCCGAGGGTATTGACCACCAGGCTCACGCCGGCTTCGAAGAGCTCTGCGGGAGTCTTGCCTATCCGGTCCAGCTCATGCTCGTTGGGGGTGATGATATCGGTATAGCGGAGCAGCTCCGGCGGGATAGCGGCGGCGGGCGCGGGGTTGAGTATCACGGTCATATTCTTTGACTTGGCCTTGCGGCAGGCATAGACCACCGTGTCCATGGGTATCTCCAGCTGCAGGAGCAATATGCCGCCCTCCTCAAAGCAGGAGTCAGCTGCGTCTATATCCTCCGGAGACAGCAGGCTGTTGGCTCCGGCAGCCACTCCGATGGAGTTCTCGCCGTTCTCATCCACAAATATGAGAGCCACGCCGCTGTGAACGGGCTTGCGGACTATGCAGTCCGTCTGCATGCCCTCCCGCACAAAAGAGTCTGTCAGAGTATCGCCAAAGGAGTCGTTGCCCAGAGCAGTCACAAAGGCGGTAGCAGCGCCCTGTCGGACGCAGGCTACAGCCTGATTGGCGCCCTTGCCTCCCAGGGTCACCCGAAAACCCGAGCCTACCACGGTCTCCCCGGGTCCGGGGATGGACGGCACCAGCGCAGTCATGTCCGTGTTGCTGGAGCCTACTACGAGTATCTTCATTTTTTATCCTTGTTGCGCTTGAGAAATCTCAAGCGGCTTCTCTTGGGCTCGCCTTCCTCTTCGCCTATATTGCGTATGCAGAACCAGATGATATAGCCTATGGCGGTCAGCCCCACTATAAAGAGAGGGTAGCTCACCGTCCAGGGCAGCGCTCTGGTAAAATTGGTGTATTCACTCATGCCGCCAATGGAAGCCAGTATGTTGAGGGGCGTGAACACCAGAGTGATGAGAGTGAGCTTTTTCATGAGAATGGCCAGATTGTTGTTGACGATGGACACTCTCGCATCGGACATGCCGGTGAGAATGCTGGAGTACATATCCACCAGCTTTTCACACTGCTTGTTCTCGATGATCATATCGTCCAGAAACTCTTCTTCTTCCTCGGTAAAGCCCAGCTTCACCGTGTTCATCTTCAGCTTGTTGAGCAGCATGGTGTTGGACTGGACGGCGCTCTGATAATACACCAGACTTTTTTGCAGCTCAAACATACTGGAGAGTGACTTGTTGCCCAGGCTGTGCTCTATGTTTTTCTCGATGGAGTTGGACACCTGATTGATCAGCTTGATGTTCCGCAGGAACTGGTTGATGCTGTGATACAGTATGCTGAGAAAGACGCCGTTCACAGTGTCGGACCTGCCGGCGGACTTGTTCAGGTTAAACAGAGGCAGAGACTCGTTCTGCACTATGATCAGGCTGTTTTCGAAGACAAACACTCCGATGGACGAGACGCTGAACTCCCAGCTCAGGTCCTTGAAGCCCTTCGGTCTCTTGATGATGGCCGCTTTGTGATTGGGCTCGAATTCCAGACGGGCTATCTCGTCGTTGTCCAGAGCCGAATTGAGGGTGTGCTCGTCTATGGACATGGTATTCACCAGGTAGCTGAGTATGTCCTCCGAAGGCTTGGTATAGACTACTACGCTGGGCGAATTGGACTGCGCTCCCGAGTTGTTCTCCACGGCTTCGAGCTTGCCGTTGGAGACCTTGTATTCTACGGTATTGTCATTGTGGATCATATATTCCTCCCGTACAGACTTTTTTCAGGTGACTGTGCCGTGGCACAAAAAGCTGCTCCCCAAGCAGCTGTCACCTTTGAAAGTAGAGGTACGGTCGGTATATTTTATGGATAAAAAACATAGAGCCCTGCTCCCATTTTCTCTGCGCGAACGCAGGCAAAGTAAAAAGAACTACAAGGCGTCAGGATGCCGATGCCTTAGTTGCAACAAGCACCCTGTAATTCGGAGATTATAGAGTGCTTATAGAGTTAGATTGATGATAGTCGTCCATTAAAAAGTCCGTTGATGTTTTTTACAATTTAATTATATCACACGGCTTGGGATATGACAAGGGGTCTATCCGTCCAGATCCAGACTTATATCCGCAGCTTTGACCGAATGGGTCAGAGCCCCCACGGAAATAATGTCCACTCCGGTCTCGGCTATCTCCTTCACGGTGCGGAGATTCACCCCGCCGGAGGCCTCGGTAAGGACCCGGCCGTCTATGGCGATCACGGCCTTTCGCATATCCTCTATGGAAAAGTTGTCCAGCATGATGATATGGGCGCCGGAAGCCAGGGCTTCGTCCAGCTGCTCCGGACTCTTGATCTCCACCTCTATCTTCAGAGTGTGAGCCGCCTGCCTGCGGACCGCTTCCACCGCTGCGGTGATGCCCCCGGCGGCGGCTATGTGATTGTCCTTGATGAGGATGCCGTCGGAAAGGCCTGTCCTGTGATTGACTCCTCCGCCGCATCTGACCGCGTATTTTTCGAACATCCTCAGCAAAGGGGTGGTCTTGCGCGTATCCACTATGCGGGCCTTCGTGTGAGAGACCGCCTCCACAAAGGCTGAGGTCATGGTGGCGATACCGGACATCCGCTGCAAAAAGTTCAGGGCTATCCTTTCGGCGGTCAGCACGCTGATGGCGGGACCTTCAATGAGGGCCACGGCGCTGCCATAGGTCAGCCTGTCTCCGTCCCGGGCGGCAGGCGTGAACCTGATGGAGCTGTCGGTAATGTCAAAGGCAGCCCGGGCTACCTCGAGGCCCGAGAGGACAAAATCCTCCTTTGCCCAGAGCCTCCCGCTGCAGGATGCAGCGGGATCCTGGGTAAATATGCTGGTGATATCTCCGTAGGGCGAATCCTCCCGGAGAGCTTCCTTTACTTTGTCATAGATATAATTCTTGTCGAGATACATGGCTAATACCTGATCATCTTTTCCAGAGCGCTCTTGGCCGAGGCTATCACTTCGTCGGACAGCCGGATCTCATGGGTCATGGTCTCCAGGCAGCGGAGCAGCTTCTCGGGAGTATTCTTCTTCATGTTCGGGCATATATTGACCGGATTGGGATTGATGAACTCCTTGTCCGGGTTGTGCTTTCTGAACTGGTGTATGAGGCCCCGCTCGGTGCATATGATGAACCGCTTGTTCTCCGAAGCAGTGATCTCCCTGATCATGCCGCTGGTGGAGGCTATGATATCGGCCAGCTCCAGCACGTCTCCGGGGCACTCGGGGTGCGCTACCACCAGAGCGTCGGGGTTTTCGCGCTTTGCCCGGACCACGTCTGTGGAGAGTATCCTGTTGTGCACGGGGCAGCAGCCGTTCCAGCATATGACTTCCTTGTCGGGCACCATGCTCTGCACGTAGGCTCCCAGATGTCTGTCAGGCACAAACAGTACCCGGTCCGAATCCATGCCTGCCACCACTCTGACCGCATTGGCGGAGGTGCAGATGATGTCGGACTCGGATTTGATCTCGGCAGTGGTATTCACGTAGGCCACCACGGGCACGCCGGGATACATGGACTTGAAGCGTCTCAGCTCGTCGCCTGTAATGGTGTCTGCCATGGGACAGCCGGCATTTTCATCGGGGATAAGGACCGTCTTCCCGGGAGAAAGTATCTTGGCGGTCTCCGCCATAAAATGGACTCCGCAGAACACTATCACGTCTGCGTCGGTGCCGGCGGCGATCCTGGAGAGCTCCAGACTGTCACCGGTATAATCGGCCAGCTCCTGTATCTCGACGGGGGTATAGTTGTGCCCCAGTATGACTGCGTTTTTCTCTTTTTTCAGCTGTTTGATCTTTTCAATCATATCTTATCTCCTCTATGGCTTTGACATATTTCTGAGCTGACCGCAGGCGGCTCCCTTTTTGGAGCCCCGCTCCAGCCTTTGGGTCACGGGAACGCCCCGCTCCCCGAGTATGGCGGCAAATGAGCTGACGGTCCGTCCGGAGGGCCTCCGGAAAGGCTTCCCCTCCACCGGATTGTAGGGAATGAGATTGACGTGGGCCTTCAGCCTGCGGGCGATGCCTGCCAGGGCCTCCGCCGCTTCCCCGGAAGTATTGACCCCGTCCAGCAGCAGATATTCCAGTGTGATGCGTCTGCCGGTCCTTTCAAAATAGTAAGCGCAGGCCGACTCTATATCCTCCAGAGTGTTGCGCCGCGCTATGGGTATCAGCTGCTGCCTCTGTTCCTGAAAAGGCGAATGCAGAGACAGAGCCAGGGTAAATTCAGGCTGCAGGTCTGCCAGACGCCTGATACCCGACACTATCCCGGAGGTGGACACTGTGATACGCCTCTGGCTTATCCCAAGACGCTTGTTGATGACGCCGCAGGCCCGGGTCACCTGCTCAATGTTGTGCAGGGGCTCCCCTATGCCCATAAACACCACGTGACTGATCCTCTCCCCGGTCTCCCTCTCCACAAAGAGTATCTGATTCACTATCTCTCCGCAGGTCAGGTTTCTCACGAAGCCGTTCAGGCAAGAAGCGCAAAAAGCGCAGCCCACTGCGCACCCCACCTGAGTGGATACGCACACGGAGCGCCTGTCACTGTAGGGCAGATACACGCACTCGATAAGAGCGCCGTCTCCCAGACGCAGCAGATATTTGCAGGTGCCGTCGTCAGCCTCTGTCCTGTCTGCGCACTCCGGCGTCTCCAGGTCCAGACTGTCCTTCAGAGATTCCCTGAGCCCCTTGGGCAGATTGGTCATCTCGTCAAAGGAAGCAGCCTTGTGACCATAGACCCAGTCCCTCAGCTGACCTGCCCTGAAAGAGGGAGCCTGCAGCTCTGCCAGCAGAGCGGCCGTCTCCTCTTCGGAAAGGGAATGGTATTTCAGCAAAGCGAGTGTTCCTTTCTCCTGATCACCTCGTCCTGCATGTTGGGAGGCAGATTGACAAAATAGTCGGAATAGCCGGCCACCCTGACTACCAGATCGCCGTGCCTTTCGGGATGAGCCTGAGCATCCTTCAGCTCCGCCAGACTGGTGATATTGATCTGTATCTCCATTCCTCCCCGCAGCAGATAGGCCTTGACCAGAGCCTTCAGGGACGAGGCGGCCTTGTCCGGAGACAGGTTGTCCCGGGAAAACTTGATGTTCTGCACCAGCCCGCCTATCATGGGGGAATGATCCCATTTGGTGGTGGACTTGATGGAGGCGGTAGGCCCCTTGATATCCCGTCCCTGGGCAGAGCCGGCGCCATCCGCAAAGGCAGTCCCCGAAAGGCGTCCGTCGGGAGTAGCCATGGTCTGGCTTCCCAGACGAGCGTGGTTGATCCAGCAAAAGGTCCCGGGCACGTATTCATGGCCGCCCACCCTGTAGCTGCGGGACAATCGGGCTTCCCGTTCAAAGAGCCGGCCGGCTATGGAGTCCACCTCGTCGTCATCATTGCCGTATTTGGGCAGAGACAGGATATATGCCAGCAGCGCGTCATATCCCTTGAAGTCTGCCTCGAGAGCGGCGTAGAGCTCCGTGAAGTCCAGGCGCCTTTCTTTGTATATGAGTCTGTCCACGGCGTATATGGCGTCGGCCACGTTGGCCGTGCCCACGAAAGAGTTTTCCACCCAATTGTATCTGGCCCCTTCGCAGTCGTAGTCCTTGCCAGTCTCCAGACAATCCCGGGTAAAACAGCTGACCAGAGGCTCCAGGCCCCACTGTTTGCGGGCTTCCCAGGCGGCGTCCATGGCTGCCGCGGCGCCGCTCACCTGCTTGTCCAGAGAGACAAAGTATCTCTCGGTCAATTCTTCTATATCCGCAGGCGGGTCCTGTCTGGCCTCCTTCAGCACGTCCAGCAGAGCCTGGCTGCAATTGAAATAGGGGCTGGCCACATACACGTTGGCGCAGCCGGCAGGCATGATCTCCACACAGGTAGAATTCATCCATTCCCGGGCGTCGGCGTCGCTGACCCCGTTTTTCACAAGGCCCTCGTGAATGACGTTGTCGTTGAAAAAGGAAGGACAGCCCACCCCTTCCAGCTCCAGTCTGCAGCAGAAGTCCATGAGTTCTTCGGGAGCGTCCTGAGTCCAGGCCAGACCTATGGTGGGATACACCAGGCGGCTCCTGACTCTGGCCGCTATGGCCAGATAGGTGATATCGTTGCACACATAGCCCTCTGCGTCGGGGCCGCCCACTATCACGGACAGGGCCAGACCGGGAGCGCATATGTTGTTCAGCTGCAGGTAGTAATGACACAGCAGATCAAAGGCCTCCTCCGAAGTAAGAATGCCCTTCGCCGTATCCCTCAGATAAAAATCTATGAGGCTCCTGTCCAGCCTGCAGCAGGTGACCAGATTGTGATCCTCGCCGTACCAGATGCACACCTGGGCAAAAAAGAGCAGCTGCAGAGCCTGATAAAAGGTGTGGGGAGGCTCGCTGATGATGCTCTCACAGTTCTCGGCCTGCCGATGCATACCCAGCTCCCTGCATTTGCGGGCGGTCTTGCGGATATATTCGCCAATGCCTGCCAAAGCCCTTTCGCAGCCGGTGTAAAAGTCCGAAGGGCCGTTGGTCTCGGCGCAGGCCCGGATATAGCCCGCCATATCCCTGAGACCCAGGTCCAGCAGCCTTTTGTAGTCCGGGTTGATGTGGCCGTTGTCCCCTCCGGGCCAGGGAGGCATATCCCTGCAGGCCTCTGCGGCCTCGCCTTCGGGCACCCCGGGCTCGTTGTTGAAGGCCGGGCACCCAACTATGAGCTCCCGGGGGTCGATATCCGGCTCCATGGCAGAGAGCCTGCCATAGCACCGTTCGCCTCTCCATATGGCATGGGACGCGCCCCTGCTTCTGAGGCGGCTCTCCGCGTCGGCAAGGACGAATTCGCCCACGCCTCTGGGTCTGTAAAACAGCTTCAGCCTGTCCTTGGCAAGGCTCTTGTAATCATCCGTCAGCTGAAAGTCAAAATTCATGTTTTATCCTCACGATGCAGCTGGTGTCAAAGCTGCCTATATCCACTCCTCCGTCGGCGGTCCGGACTTCCGAGACTACGCCGTCCCTGACCACGGTCACTCCCTTCCCGGAGCCGGTTATGGTCAGGCTGAAGGAGCCTGTCTTCCTCTGATTCACAAAATAATACACTGTTTCGCCGCCGCCCTGCCAGCGGGTGGCGCTGAGATACCGGTTGTCCGTCTCAAAGGGGAGCCTTATCCCCCGGGCCTTCAGCTCCCGAAGGAGCAGCAGGGAGGCTTCGCAGAGGACCCCGCTGCGCTCGGGCGTCTCCTCTCCCCACAGGAACAGGGGCGGCGTATTGCCGGCGTGTGTGTCCCTGATGAGCTCGCCGCAGTATTCCGAGCCGTAGTCTCTCGCCGGAGCCACGGAGCCGCCGGAGTATGGCGCTCCCGTATCGGAGCATCGGGCGAATTCGCCTCCGAAAAACAGCCTGTCGCTGCGCTTTTGCAGGGCCTCCCCGGCCCGGGAAGAGATATAGGGACAGTGTGGGACCAGTATCAGCTTGTAGTCGTCCAGCAGGTCCGGGTTTTTCTCTATCTCCGCAAGGCTTACCACGTCCACGTTCACCAGACAGGACTTGAGTATCTTGTACCAGCCCATAAAGCTGAAGGGGCTGTTCTTATAGCCCTCGGCATCGTCGGAGGTGGCGGGCAGCGCGGTGTGTATGATAGCCGCTTCCTTCGGAGCCTTCTTGTCCTCCAGTGTCCGGATACCCTCCGCTGCCATCTCGTTGATGCGCCGCAGCCCGTCTATGGGCACATGATTTTTGTAGCTGTAATCATCGGTGAGATGCCACAGGTCCCAGCCGCAATACACCAGTCCCCGTGCCCCCGAGGCAACGGCGTTCTGAGCCATTTTGTTGATATGCCATTCGCCGATATGCACTCCGGAGGTAAAGTCCACCAGATCCACGGCCCACATAGGCTTGCGGTATTTGCGGGCTGTATCCAGAGCGCAGGTGATGCGGTAGTCGTCTCCGTCGGCGGAGCACACCTGCATCCCTATCTCATCCACAGAGCCGCTGTTCATCAGCACTCTGTCCAGACTGATGGCGCCGGCGGCTATGCTGTCCCACTCCACTCCCCAGGCAAAAGAATTGGTGAGATAAGACACTGTCCTTCTGCCATAGGAGTTTTGCTTGTACAGGCTGTGGGTATGGTTGATCCAATAAGCCGCGTGCTCATACCAAAAACGGGTCCAGTCCCCCACCGCAGCATTCCCGTTAGAGTAAGCCCTGTCCTTCGGCAGGTTTTCTATCATGCATTCCCCGTTTGCATATTCATGCCGGGGCTCCTTGCCGGACCATATGACGGTCCCCCACTCGGACAAAGGCTTGGCCAGCTCCTCGCCCTCCGGGGACCTGAAGGACAGGTTCCGATAGCGGACCCTGCCGTGGCCTGCCAGCTGCAGCTGGATGGTCACATAGGCCGAGTCGGCCGGCGCGGTGATGCTGCAGGATATGGTGTGCCAGTCGGTATCACTGCGTTTTTCGTAGGGAGACCCTCTGAAGCCCGTAAAGCCCGTGTTGTCCCCGTTGGCAAAGTTCAGCTCTGCGTAGGCGCCTCCACCCAGGCCCTCGGTTTTCACGTCAAAGGACAGGGTGTACGCGTCTCCTCCCCGGACGGGGATGAGCTGCGGAGCGTTACCCTCACCGCCCAGCAGCGGACCGGAAACATAGGACGCCTGGCAGTCTCCGTATGCGGCGTCCGTCACTATGGACTGGCCTTTGCTGCCGGCAATGCCGTTGCCGGATATCTGCACTCTGGGGACCTCCACGGCCTCAAAGGACGGAAAATCGCTGCCCCAGGCCTTGTTGAGAGCCGAAATGGACTTGTATTTGTTGCGAAGCCAGGTCTTAAAGGCGTCCGTATCCGTCTTGCCATAGCGTTCGTAAGTATTGAACCACCATTCGGCTCCGGGATGTACGTAAGAGACCCGTTTTTCGGGATCGATCTCATCCAGATGCTTCATCCACTCCCGGACCAGTATCTCCAGCTCCCGGTTGAACACCGGGGAGGCTATGGAGGGCTGAGGCGACGGAACGCCGGCAATATTGGCTATGGTCTCGCCGGCAGCCGAGCATTTTTCCGAGAGCCAGGGAGCCGAGGAGTGATACAAAGGATTCACCTCACAGATGATGCTCCCTCCAAGCCCCAGACTGCGTAGCTGTTGGACCTGAGCGTCGAGAAAGTCAAAGGTCAGAGTGTCTTCCTGCGTTCTCACGAACCAGTTGCTGCTGGCGGCATAGGTGATAGAGTTGGCCCCGGAGACAGGTATCTCATCATTGTCGTCGGCGGGATAAAAACGTATGGGATACAGGTCAAACCAGCTGACGACGGGCTCGGCCCACGCCGCGGAAAAGGCGGCAAGCAAGAACAAGGCAATGAGAACTAATCGCATAATTCCTCCGGCGTCCTGCGGAACACCAAGCCCAGAGACAGGGCGGCAGGCTTCAGATTTCTGTGATAGTCTATGACCGAGGTGTTGCAGGGACAGGGATACAGGTCGTGGCCCATCCACACCATAAAGCCGCCGCAGGCCGGGAACCGCTTTTTGGTCTCCCGGGCTGCGATATAGAGCAGCTGGGCCTGACGGCGCTGGCTCCAGATGACGTATTCCTCCGGAGAAACCGGCTGTCTCCCGTGCTCCCGTTCAAACTCCGCCGTTTCCAGCCACCAGTGATAGGGTCTGGCCCAAAAGACGCTGTCGTTGGCCACCGGCATGGAGGGGGCGCCTCCTGCGTATCGGGCTATCACCTCTATGGAGGAAGCCCCGGGCGCTCCCGTCTCAGACCTGAACATGGCGTCATCCCGGGCAAAATAGTCCGCCCAGTCGTCTATGCTGTCGGCCTTCCAGGGGCCGTGCACGTTCTCGTTGACGCCCTTCCCTCTGTTGGAGTCATCCACAGTGAAGGAAGGCCCCGTAGGCGAGCCGGTGATGAATCTGTGACAGGGGTCCTCTCTGCATGCGGTATCCTGCAATCGCTTCAGCAGGGGGTGCTCGTCGCTGCAGGGTCTCATCCTGCCGGACAGATGGCTGTCCGTAAATAGCTCATTGCCTCCGCTCCACAGGAGGAGCGACGGGTGATGGCACCGTCTGTCTATATAGCTCACGAATATCCGGTCCATCTCGTCGGCAAAGTCCTTGTCGTAGGGAGGCGTGTTGTCCAGAGCCGAGCTGCTCATGGGCAGCTCCTGCCACACCAGTATGCCGGCCTCGTCGCAGAGGTCGTAAAAGTCTTCCGTCCCCAGGACCCCTACTCCGTTGACCCTGAATATGTTTACTCCCAGGTCCTTGTATATGCGGACAAGCTCCGCGTAGTCCTCCCGGGTGCAGTCGGCAAAATTGTGATAGGGAGGCACCCAGTTGAAGCCCTGCAAAAAGGTATCTCTGCCGTTGATGGAGCACAGCCACTTGCCGGAGGAAGGAGAAGCCCCCGCCGTGCGCTTCCACTCGATGTGTCTGAAGCCTACCCTTTTCGTCACGGTTTCGTCTATGGCGTCAAAGGAGACCTCTGCGGTATAGAGTGTCTGCGAGCCCGCCCCGTTCACGTCCCACAGCTCCGCGGGAATGTCGATGAAGGCGCGGGTCCACAGCTCGCCATCCGCGGCGCAGGTCTCACTGAATATCACTCTGTCGCCGTCCCTGACGGCTATCCGGGCGTCGCCCCTGTAAGGGGATGAAAACCGGGCGGAGACTGTGAGGATGCCCCTGCCGGTCTCCGGGTCCGCGTCGGCAAACATCCTGCAGCAGGTCACGTGACCGCCGCAGGTCTCGGTGATATAGGTCTTATCCCACACTCCGGTCTGGACGAACCTGCAGGTCCAGTCCCAGCCGTAGTAAAAACGGGTCTTGGGCGCGGTGATCTCCGAGGTCCTGCCAAACTGGCCCAGCCACTTGGGAGCCTCCAGAAAGACTATGGTCAGCCTGTTGGAGCCCTCCTTCCACTCTGTAATGGGAAATCTGACCGGCAAAAAGGAGTTGGCAAAGGAGCCTATCAGAGCTCCGTTGAAATACACCTCTCCCTTGTAGTCCAGTCCTTCTGACACAAAGGCGTATTCCCTGCCGGCGGAAAACAGGTCGCCGGGTATCTCACAGGTGAACATCCAGTGCCGGTGCTCCACCCACTCGGACCGGCGGTGATCCAGGCCCACGTTCCAGTCGCCGATGACCGAGTTGTCCCTGAGGACCTTTTGCACCGAGCAGGGAATGCGGCATTCCATGGCCGGCGCCTCACAGGTGGAAGCGACTCCGGTCTCCGCGGACCGGACCATCCGCCACACCTCCGGAGTCCATCCGGACAACTGCCACGCGTATTGAGACAGATCGTGTATACGTTTCATCGGGTCGTCCTATAAATAAGCAAGCCATTTGCCCCGGGGCAAACGGCTTGACTGATCCAATATTACTTGTCCTCTGCAAGCAGCGCCAGCAGCCCGTCCATATCGTAGGCTCCGATATCGCCGTCCTTTCTGGTGCGGACGGACACGGTGCCCGCTTCCATATCCCTGTCGCCCACGATGAGCATGTAGGGTATCTTTTCGGTCTGGCAGGTCTTGATCTTGGCCTTGAGGGGCTCGTTCATATCGTAGAGGCTGCATCTGTAGCCCTTTTTCTTCAGGGCGTCGCAGATATTGCGGCAGTATTCCACGTTGTTGTCCGTGATGGGACACACGCCGATCTGCACCGGAGACAGCCACAGAGGGAAGGCTCCGGCATAGTGCTCTATGAGGATGCCGAAAAATCTTTCCAGCGAGCCGAAGAGGGCTCTGTGGATCATGATGGGCCTGTGCATCTCGCCGTCCTGCCCCACGTAGTTGATGTCAAACCGTTCGGGCTCGTTGAAGTCTATCTGCACGGTGGAGCACTGCCACATGCGTCCGATGGCGTCCTTGATCTTGACGTCGATCTTGGGGCCGTAGAAGGCGCCGCCGCCCTCGTCTATGCTGTAGGCCAGATTCTCGGTCTCCAGAGCGGTCTTGATGGCGGAGGTGGCCTCCTCCCATATCTCGTCGCTGCCCACCGCTTTCTGAGGCTTGGTGGACAGGAATATCTCGTATTCGGTGAAGTCGAACTTGCGGAATATGTTGAAGATAAAGCTCATGATGCGCTGTATCTCCTGATCCAGCTGCTCCCGGGTACACAGGATATGGGCATCATCCTGAGTGAAGCCCCTTACTCTCATGAGGCCGTGGAGCACGCCGGACTTTTCGTATCTGTACACGGTGCCCATCTCGGCCCATCTGATGGGCATCTCTCTGTAGCTCCGCACCTTGCTCTTGTATATGAGCAGATGGAAGGGACAATTCATGGGCTTCAGCTGATAATCGTTGTCATCGATCTTCATGGGGCTGAACATGTTTTCCGTGTAAAAATCCAGATGGCCGGAGGTCTTCCACAGGTCTCTCAGGGCAATATGGGGAGTGACCACCAGCTCGTAGCCGTTGGCCAGATGCTCATCCTTCCAGTAGTCTTCTATAAGCTTGCGGATGAGAGCGCCCTTGGGATGCCAGAACACCAGACCGGAGCCAGCCTCTTCCTGTATGGAAAACAGGTCCAGCTCTCTGCCCAGCTTGCGGTGATCCCGTCTCTCTGCTTCTTCCAGCTTTTGCAGATACTCGGCCAGCTCGTCCTTGGAGCCAAAGGCGGTGCCGTAGATGCGGGAGAGCATCTTGTTCTTCTCGTCTCCCCGCCAATAGGCGCCTGCGACGCTCATGAGCTTGAAGGCCTTGATGCGGCCGGCGTGATCCAGGTGAGGACCGCGGCACAGATCCAGAAAGCCGTCCAGCTCATAGGTAGAGATGGTCTCGTCCTCGGGGATGCCCTCTATGAGCTCCAACTTGTAGGGCTCGTCCTTGAAGAGCTCCAGAGCCTCGGCCTTGGTGACCTCTCTGCGGACAAAGGGAGCCCGGGACTTGATGATCTTTTTCATCTCCTTGGTGATGAGCTCCAGATCCTCGGGAGTAAAGGGCTTTTCGACGTCAAAGTCGTAATAAAAACCGTTTTCGATGGAGGGACCAATGGCGATCTTGACGCCGCCGAAGAGCTTTTTGACAGCGGCAGCCATCACGTGTGACGTGGAATGGCGCAGCATTGAGATATCAATATTTTCCATACATATACCTTCGAGCAATTAATACACTTATATTATACATCAAACCGGGGCAAAATAAAAGACACGGCGGCTCCCGGCGCAAGGAATAAAGGCGCCGGCGCGCGCCGTGTCAGGTTGTCCGGACTAAGGGACCAGCTCCTCCAGCAGGGCCTTGCGCACCTTGTGGATGAAGCCGGGGTCTCTGGGAAACTCGGCGTAGTCGATGATGTCCTTCAACAAGGGCGAAGCCTTGTCCACTCCCAGATTGGTGAAGAGGTCAAAGTCCTCCAGCAGCTCTCTGAACACCTCCCACCGGAGGGAGTCCACCGGACCGTCGAGGGAGGGATAGACCTCAAAGGCGTCACCCATGGGGAGCCCGGGATAGAAATCATTGGTCTGGTCCGCATAGGGGTCTATCTGTATCCGGTTTCTGTCCACTCCGAACCTGTACCAGTAGTTGTAGCCCCATTGCAGGAAGCCCAGAGCGTTCAGCTTGTACATGGCGGCGCCCAGCATTCGCTCCTTCCACAGAGGGGTATCCAGAAATCTGTTGACGTGCCTGCCCTTGGGCCCGCAGCAGTAATACACCCAGTGAGGCATGCCGGCGGCGATAAAGTCCGGAGCGGAGCTGACGGAGGATATGGGCATATCCACTCCAGCTTCCCTTGCTATGTTGATGTCGGACAGAGCGTCCATGGTCTTCATCCAGGGAGCGATCCCCCGTATCATATCCCGGGCCTTTTTGTAGTTGGCCAGATGCTCGTCGCCGTGAGGCTCGTCGGACATGTGATACCAGATGTTGTCAAATATGCCTCTTTCCTCGGCCCAGGCCTTCAGAGCGGGAAGGAACTGAGAGAGGAACTCTCTGTATTCGTCGCCGGTGGCGTCGGACTCGGGATCGAATATGTAGCTGTATTCGTCGGAGGGGTCGGCGTAGATGCGTATGGGATGGGCGCAGCCCCACTGAGTGAAGAAATGCACGCATTCAAAGGAATAGAGGCCGCACTTGTGGGCCAGCTCCACGTATTTGTCCGCCAGAGTGAAGTCAAAGGCGTAGGTGTGAGGCGACGTGCGCTCTACTCCCACCAGCTGATTGGGCCTCTTGATGCCGTCCAGCGGAGGGGTAAAGAGAGGCAGATATATGATGGTGTTGCCGTGGTCGGAATAGTTCTGCATATATTTTTCGCAGATGGGCCAGAACTCGTCGGTGAAGGGCTCCACCCTGTAATAGTCCGCCAGGGAATCGCAGTAGAACCAGTGAAGGCAGTTGACCGTCTTTTTCTGCGCCACTGTAAAGTCCGCCACGTTGATGTCCACGGAGGTGCAGAGCTCCCACTTGCTGTCGTCTTCTCCCAGCCTGTTGCAGACACACTCCACCAGGTTCGGGCAGCTGCCGGCAGGGTGATCTGCGGGGATGTAGCTGTTGATCCAGAAGGCCCTGTTGCTGAAGGGATAGACCACCACCTCGTCTTCGTCAATGAGAGGATCGGGCAGCAGGCCGGGGATGAGCCCCAGGCCGTCCAGCTCTTCGGGCTCCGTATAGACCGTGTGGGCCTTGCCGAAGACCAGCTGCTCCAGCCTGACCCGGGTCACCAGGTCAGACTTGACGCCGAGCTTGCATTTGACGGGAAACGTGGTATCGTTGTAGAGCATCACCTGCCAGTTGACGTTTTCGTTGCGGGCAGCGTAGATGTCATAAAAACCGACGCGGCTGCCGTCGTAGGACGGGAAGATGCGCGTGGTGGAATTCACTATAAAGAGCTTCATGTGATGTGCCTCCGGTTGTTTCTTTTTTTATTATATCAACTCGCGGGTATTTATTCAACAATCGCCCTCCGGGTTTCGTTCCCCAAAAACGGCCTTTCCTCCGTCCCGGCGGAACTATCCGCAGACCGGTGTGGTATAATAGTCAGTGGAGAAAAGCAAAAGGAGAAGACTCTATGTTGTTTGATGACGAAACCGAAGATCTGCTGCTCCTGTATTTATTGACGAAAGACCGAAAAAAGAAGAAAAAAAGCGGAGGCGGCGGAAGCTGCTGCGCTCTGACGGCTCTGTGCGTGCTGCTGGCGCTGGCCGGCGCAGCCTGCTGCGGCGCGGCCCTCCTCAGGCACCGGGCCGACATTCACGCGCCTGCTGCAGTGACCTCTCACGTCCAGAACTCCCCGGCCATGCATGCCCGGGAATAACGGACACCGCGGTCTCTCCGAAAAGAGAAAAAGGAGTCCCCTCTTTATTTACGCGCCCGAAATATGATATAATATAATTGACTAATTCATCAAAGGAACACATTCATCAAAGGAACACAAACATGGGTAACTCAAAGCCAAATACCTTTTTTGATCTGATGACCCTATTCGGCGGCTCCAGACGCAATGACGCCGATGCGGATTATGATGACGAGGACGAGATATACGAAGACGAAGCGGACTATGACGAGGAAGAGGAAGAGCCCCGACAGTCCCGCTTTGTCACCAAGACCAATTCCACCAAACGCACCGTGTCCGTGTGGCAGACCGTGAGGACCGAAAAGGACGCCAAGCTGGTGGCAGACGGTCTGAAGCAGGGCCGGGAGCAGATCATCAGCTTTGATCTGAACAAGGAATCTCTGCCCGAGCAAAACAACATCCTGCAGTTTTTATGCGGGGTGATATACGCCATCAACGGCAACTACGCCCAGATATCCGAGAACGTGTTTATATTCACTCCCAGCGGCTATCACGTAGAATTCAAGGCCAAGACCCCTTACAGACGTATAGACAGGAAATAACATGACAGGCGAGATCACCAATTACAGCAAGCTGGCCAGGGAAAAGATACACAGAGTGCTGATCATAGGCGCCGGCTACATGGGCTCCGGTCTGGCCAGAGGCATCATATCCGCGGGACTGCCCGTCAGCCTCACCGTGTCGGACATAGACCCCAAGCGTCTGGAATACATAGCCGGCTTCGCCGAAGAAAACGGCTCATCCGTCAACACCACCACCGACACTTTGTCGGCAGCGGGTCCTTCCGACGTGATCATCCTGGCCGTGAAGCCCGCCGTCATAGGCGGCGTGCTGGCTCAGATAGCTCCGGCGACCAAAGACAAGCTGCTTATATCCATAGCCGCAGGCGTGACCCTTGCCTCCATAGAGGCGCAAGCCCCGGAGGCCTACACGGTCAGAGCCATGCCCAATATCTGCGTGCAGATACAGGAGGGCGTGCTGGCCTACGCCACAGGCTCCAGAAGCCTCACCGGCAATCAGACAGAGCTCACCGAGGGTCTGCTGGGGGCCGTGGGGGTCTGCATCCGGGTGTCCGAGTCTCAGCTTGACGCCGTCACCGGTCTGTCGGGCTCCGGCCCCGCATTTGTATTTATGATGATCGAAGCCCTATCCGACGGCGGCGTCTATTCCGGACTGCCCCGCAGCGTAGCCACTCAGCTTGCAGCCCAGACAGTGCTGGGCTCCGCAAAAATGGTGCTCACCTCCGGGATGCATCCGGACCAGCTGAAGGATATGGTGACTTCGCCCGCAGGCACTACCATCGAAGGAGTGGCAGTATTGGAAAAGGCCGGCATACGCAGCGCCTTTATGAACGCTGTGAAAGCCGCCTCGGACAGATCCACCGACCTGGGGAGGTAATACCATGAAAAAACTGATCAGTGTATTGGCAGTATTGCTGCTCGCAACAACGGCATTTGCCCTCAACTGCTACGAAATGGCCTATTCTGTGGACGGCAAGCGCTACACCCAGACCATCAGCGCCACCACCTCGCAGAATGCCCGCAAGCTCATCGAGCAGCGCTACGCCGGTCACAAGGTGAACATCATCTCTGTGAGATCCGTGTCCAAGACCAATCCCAAGCCCGAGGCTGCCAAGACGACTGCCAGTCAGCCTCTGTGGACCGTCACCTTTTCCATGGACGGTAGAAAGTATCAGCAGGCCTATTATGCCAGGACCGCTATGGAAGCCAAAAGACAGGTGGTGAACATCTACAAGGGACACAAGGTCACCATATATTCGGTGAAAAGGAAATAGCTGCCTGAGAGCATGAAGACTCTGTTTACTTTGCTGGCCCTGCTGGTCATGGCCACGGCGGTCTTTGCCGCCTCGCCCAGGGAAGTGTATCCCGGCGTGTGGAAGATCACACTGGGCTCGCCTGAAAAGCATACTCCTTCCCGTTACGCCTTCAAGCCTCCCGTCAGGGAGGCTCTCAAAGCTCAGTCGAGACAGCCCATCCCCGGCATATTCAGGGACCTGCGCTTTTCCGCAGACAAGAGAGGCAGCCGTATCGTATTTCCCATGGCCGAGGGAGAGCATTTTTACGGACTGGGCCTCAATACCCGCATATTTGAGAAAAAGGACGGGCGTTATTTTGTGGCGCCTGCAGACGACCCGGAGGGCAAGGAAGGCTACAGCCATCATCCGGTCCCCTTTTTGGTGTCCACGGCAGGCTACGGCATATTGCTGGATACGGCCAGATTCACCGGCTGGTATGTGCGCAGCCAGCACCCCAAGGACCTTTCCCGGGACAGCCTTGTCCTCTCCGGCGCCGACCCGGCTCTCTTTTCACCCCTGGCTTCCTCCGGAAGATATATATCCGTGGAGATACCTGTGGCAAAGGGTGTGGACGCATACATATTTGCGGGAGACGACCTGAAAAACGCTGTGGAGCGCTACAATCTGTATTCCGGCGGCGGCCCTGTGCCTCCCCTGTGGGGCCTGGGCATCCAATACCGCGGCTGCAAAGACCTGAACGCCGAGGAGCATCTGCAGCTTATCCGCGACATCAAGCAGGACGGCTTTCCCCTGTCCATGTGGGGCCTGGAGCCCGGCTGGATGACCAAGGCCTACTCCTGCGACTTTACCTGGAACAAGGAGACCTTTCCCGACCCCGACGATTTTGCCGCCAGGATGAAGCAGCAGGACCTGCACCTCATATTGTGGCAGCACTGCTACGTGGACAATGAGTCTCCCATATTCGAGCCCCTCAAGCCCCTTTCCGGGGACTACTACGTGTGGGGCGGCCTCGTCCCCGACTTTGCTCTGAAAAAGACCCGCGACATATTTGCAGCCCAGATGGACAGCAGCATATTCTGCTACGACTCCGTGGGCGGCATGAAGCTGGACGAATGCGACTACCAGCCCTTTGGCGACAACCAGTGGTCCTTCCCGGTGATGTCCCGGTTCCCCTCGGGCATGGACGGCGAGCAGATGCATTCCCTGCTGGGGGATCTGTATATGCAGACCATCCTGAGCTCGCTGGACAAAAGAGAGCTGAGGTCCTGGAACCTGGCCCGAAACGCCTGCGCCTTCAACGCTCCCCTGCCCTTCAGCATCTACACGGACGCCTACACCTACGAATACTACGTCAACGGCATGGCTCAGAGCGGCTTTTGCGGCAGCATGTGGAACCCCGAGATCCGCAGCGCCTCCAACAAGACCGACCTGCTGCGGCGCATGGAGCTGTGTCTCTTTGCCCCGCTATACAACATCAACGTGTGGTTTATGCCGCTGCCGCCCTGGAAGCAGCCCAACCGGACCAACAACATCAATGGCATAGTAGCAGCCGACGCCCCGGAGATCACCGCCGTCGCCCTGAAGATAGCCCGGCAGCGCATGAGCCTTGTGCCATATCTGTATTCTGCCTTTATGGAGTACCACACCAAGGGCACACCTCCCGTGAGAGCCCTGGTCATGGACTACCCCAATGACCCGGCAGTGTACTCTGTCAGCGACCAGTTTTTGGCCGGGGACAGGATCATGTGCGCCCCCTGCACCCGGGAGAGCGAGGAACGCAGCGTCTATTTCCCCACAGGCAACGACTGGGCCGATTTTTACACAGGCAAGGTGTATCGGGGCGGCTCCACCGAAAAGCTGTCCTATCCCGTGGGCACTCTGCCCATATTCGTCAAGAATGACAGCCTGCTCCCTCTGGCAATGCCCCGGGACAACATCCTTCCCGACACGGTGTTCGAGGTCCAGATCAGGGAATACGGCAACGGCGAGCGAGGCTTCACTCTGTATGAGGATGACGGCGTCTCCTTTGACTATGAAAAGGGACTGCAGAACACTGTCACCGTATCCAAGCGCAACGGCGAGCCGGTGATCGACAGACAGGGCAAATACGCAGGCGTGAGATACGTCTTTACCGACCGGGACGTGATAGCCGCCATTGACAGCAGCCCCGTCCCCTGACCCCCATACGCAAAGGCGGCGTAAGATACCGAGACAAAAAACGAGCCTCCCCGAAGGGAGGCTTTTTTTCGTCGGCTGCTCAAATCTCGCCGGAGTGAGAGGACAGAGTCTCCTCCAGCTCTCTCAGGAACTTGATGTCCGTGTCGGTGAGCTCCTTCGTCTTGAACTTGATGTCGTGGTCCTCTGCATACTGCTGCATGACCGTGTCCTCGTAGCCGGTGATGGTCAGCTTGCCGGACACGTCCAGTATGCAGTTGTCCCCCAGTTGCACCAGGCTCACGGGGACCGTGAGATTTCTCAGGTATTTGCAGTCATAAAAGGCCAGGTCGCAGATGGTTTCCAGTCCCTTGTCCAGCACGTAGCTCTCGGCCTTTTTGCCGGCGGGGTAGCAGACCAGGGTCTTCTTGTCCTTGGTGAAGAGGATGCCGTCCTTAGACACAAAGTCCTTGTTGCCGGAGTTGACGGATATCTTTTCTACCATGGTGTCGTAAAAGGCGCCCATCTCGATGTCCCTGACGGAGGACGGGATGATCAGCTCTTCAGCCTCGACGCCCTCAAAGCAGCGGTCGCAGAGAAACTCCACGGTGGTGGGGATCCTGACAGTGTCCCCTTTTCCCTTCACCTCCAGCAAAGAGCTGCCGGCCAGGGTAAAGGTGTAGCCGCCTATGACGGTGTCATAGATCTTTTCCGACTCGTCCTCATCGTCCTCGTCGGTGGCCAGCACCCGCTCCGTGTTGCCGTCGCCCTCAGCCAGTTCTTTTTCCGCATCCTTCAGAGCCTCGCCCAGACCCGCGATGTCCTGCAGCAGATTGAGCTCGGGATCGTCGGCGTCGGATATGAGCACCAGACCCATGATCTCGCCGTCCATATTCAGCACGGGAGCGCCGGTGAAGTAGTCGTCGATGGGCTTGGCCAGGGTAAACACGTTTTCCTGAGGAGCTCCGACCTCGTTGTGATTGATGATCAGGCTGTGCTTTTTGGGGCTGTAGCCTATGATGAGCACCTTGTCGCCTTCCTTCATGGACTCTTTGCTGATGGCCACGGGCTTGGCGTCCTTGAGGGCCGGCAGGGGCAGCATGGCAAAGCCCGCATCACTCTTGATGGGGTTGGTGGATCTTTTGCTGATGTTGACGCTCTTTACGTACACGGAAAAGCCCGAAAAGTCCACCTCTCCCTTGTCCACGTTGTAAAAGGGAGCCTCTGAGGTGAAGCCCAGACCATTGTCATGCACGTAGAA